>CAILYI010000276.1 GCA_903838415.1 uncultured Anaerolineae bacterium
GCAAGGTTGCCGCTTCCATACCCGTTGTCCGATCGCCAAAGAACATTGCTCAAAGATTGAACCTGTCTGGCGAGAGATCAGCTCGGGACATTGGGTTTATTGCCACGAAGTCTCACCGAGATATGTCCCAGGAAGATAAACAAATAATCCGAATCCTGATTTACAGAATTGTATCCTTCCAGCAATTAATAAGCACAAGATGATTAAGGAAGAAGTTTACAAGATCAATTGATTTAGTTCTTCTCAAATGAAAATAAGGAGAGTGCTGCCCCATGACAACCATGAAAGAAAAAGCGTATGCCATTGCAGGTGAAATCCGTGATTTCCGCCATGATTTCCATATGTATCCTGAAATCGGTTTTCATGAGTTCCGGACTGCCGGGATCATTGGCGATACCCTGAAGAAGTTGGGTTATCGGGTTCAGCGTAATGTGGCCAGGACAGGAGTATTGGGCGAAAAAGGAAAAGGGAGCCCGGTGATTGCCATACGGGCTGATATTGACGCCTTGCCCATCGAGGAAAAGAATGATCTACCATATGCTTCAACCATACCCGGCATGATGCATGCCTGCGGTCATGATGCTCATACTGCCATCGCGCTCGGAGTCGCGCACTTGCTGAGTGAAGAGGAATTTCCCGGTACAGTCCGCTTCCTTTTCCAACCCAGCGAGGATAACGGCGATGAGGAAGATATCAGTGGAGCCCCCCGCATGCTTGAGGCAGGTGCATTGGAAGGTGTGGATGCCATTCTGGGCCTGCATGTGATGGCTGACTTACCGAGAGGAAAGATCTTCACCATCCCTGGTGCTGTCCTTTCGGGTGCTGATGTTTTTACTGCCTCTGTATTAGGAAAAGGAGGACATACCGCGTCACCCTATCAGGCGATCGATCCCATTTATATCACCAGCCTCGTGATCCAGGCGATCTATTCGATCGTTCCCAGGTCAGTACCTGCTTATAAGAGAGGCGTAATCGCTCTAGGAATTGTGCACGGGGGGACGAAGGACGGGGTAATCCCGGAAAAAGTTGATCTAGCCGGGATCTATCGGTATACAGATTCGGATAGCAGGGAAGCCATTCATTCCGGACTTGAAAAGGCGCTTGCAATCTCCAGGAGCTTCGGTGGCGATTACGCTCTTGATGTTCACACTGCAGCCCCGGCCACCATCAATAATCCCAAAATTACTGAAACGGTGCTCCAGGTAACCGAGGACCTCTTTGGGAAAGAACATATCGGTGAATATAAACCTCTTCCCTATGGGGATGATTTTGCTTACTTTGCCGAGAAAGTGCCGGCTTGTTATTTCATGCTCGGGGCAGGGATCGAGGGTGATCTGCGCAGGCACCACGACCCGCACTTCGATATTGATGAATCTATTCTTCCGATTGGCGCAGCGATCATAGCGGAAAGTTCCCTGCGGTTGTTGCGTGGTGATCTTGATTTTGCTTGACCGATTCTTCGAGATCGAAAAAAAATCATTACATAAGGACATCAAAATTGGAGAAAAATCATGGCGTTCGATAATGGGATCATTGACCTTAGAAGCGATACGGTGACTCGGCCAACTCCTGAAATGCGTAGGGCAATGTATGAAGCCGAAGTGGGAGACGATTTCTGGGGGGATGATCACACTGTAAAAAGACTGGAGGAAAAAGCTGCACAATTATTCAATCGTGAGGCAGCACTGCTTGTTTTAAGTGGAACGATAGGAAATATCCTCTCCATTTTTACCCAGTCAAAATCGGGACAGGAAATCATCATCGAATCCAGGTCACATCTGTGGCGCTGTGAGGCGACCCATTTATCCACGGTTTCACGTGTCACTGTTCAATTGGTGTCAGGGGATAGGGGCATTATGGATCCTGACAAGTTGAGGTCATATATTCGAGGCAATGAATTAGAGGAGCCAAGAACGGCTTTGGTCGCAGTCGAAACATCTCATAACGGTGCTGGAGGAACAATTCTTCCACCAAAAAACATCGCTGCTATTTCTTCTTTTGCCAAATCCAATAAACTCGCCTTTCATATCGATGGAGCTCGGATCTTTAATGCGACCGTTGAGCTTGGGATCAAGCCTGCCGAGTATATCAGCGATGCAACAAGTGTGATGTTCAGCTTGTCCAAGGGTTTATGTTGTCCCCAGTGTTCCATGATTGTTGGGAGTAAGGACTTCATCGAAGAAGCAAGGCGAAAGAGACTTACGCTTGGAGGCCATTTACGCCAGGGTGGTTTTCTGGCTGCTCCAGGAATTATTGCCCTGGACACCATGATCGATCGTCTAAAAGAAGACAATGATCACGCCCGGTATTTAGCTGAGACCCTTTCCGCAGAGGGTCTGGCTGAGTTGGATTTAACTTCTGTGCAGACGAATATCATCAGGGGAGATTTCCGCCCAATTTGCCGCAATCCAAAAGAACTGACTGAATTTCTGGCAAAAAAAGGGGTACTGGTCTGGATAGGTGATGACTCAGGCATGCGTTTGGTTACACATTACTGGATTAATCGTGACGATATAGAAAAGTTACTGTCAGCATTACGGGAATATGCACAACGATGATTCTGAATGATGGATGCGCATACATCTTCTTTGGCAAAATTAAGATGTTCTTCCGTTTATATTATTGAGTTTTGAATAATAAATGTCACTGCAATTGCTATTTCCATGAGAGTTTGCAACCGGTGAGACAGGCCTTCAACCGTCTGGCAGAGTTTCGGGTTCTCGCAACACCGTTATTCACTCTTATACAAAGTTCAGTCATGTTGTGCGGAGTAAAGCTGGCAGTGTATTCACTCACTTGGGTCCAAACAAATTCAACCGGATTGAGCTCTGGAGCATAGATCTGAAAATAATACATATGCACACGCGGATTCTCGGCAAGAAACTCCTTCACTCTTCTTCGGCGGGTTCTCTCGCTGTTTCTGCCATCGAAAGATACTGCGAATGGTGACGCTAACAATCTCGGCTACTTCACTGGCTGACTTACCTTTGTCTAGCAACTCCAGCGCCACCTTCCGTTTTTCGACCAACTCTTGTTTGTTTTGTTTCTTGCGCATGTGCCCAGTATGGCACAATTACCGTATTATGTGACTCTAATTTTTCAAAATTCAGTAGTAATTCTTTTCTTCTGAGGAAAAATAGAATTTATGGATTATGTCAACAGCATGCTGGAACTCGTCGGTAATACACCTTTATTGAAACTGAACAAGGTCGGTAAAGATGTTCCTGCCAACGTGTTTGTCAAGCTGGAATACCTCAATCCCAGCGGTAGTTATAAGGATCGCATGGCACTTTCAATGATTGAGGCAGCTGAAGCCGGTTTAACCTGGAATGGAAAAAAATTGGAGCCTGGCGGAATTGTCTGTGATTGTTCCGCAGGAAATACCGCGCCAGCGATTGCCTTTGTGTGTGCTGCAAAAGGGTATGGGGCAAGGCTAAGCATGTACACTCCTTTGTTACGGGGCGATAGCACACGACTGAAAATTACAAAAGCATATGGAGCAGATGTAACCGGAAGTCCCCCGGCCTCTGATTACATGTCAGAAGAGCAATTAAACAGGGTGCCGGAAGAAGATAAAAAAGATCTTGCGTGGGTAATTGCCGCCAAGCGGGAGATGGCTGATCTGGAACGGAATTTACCCAACACAGTATGGGTTGACCAAATCTATAACCCATATAACAAGATCGGCCAAATGAGTATGGGTTATGAAATATATGATCAGCTTGACGGAAAGATCGATGCGTGGGGTTGCGCAGTGGGTTCCGGGGCTACTTTATTAGGAGTTACTCTGGCTTTAAAAGAAAAAGGTGTCACTCCCTTAACTTTTGGAATCGCCCCCTATGGCAGCGAGTCATTTATGGATGTAAATCAACCTGAAGCAAAAAAAGGTGATTTTAAATTATCCACAATGAGCCGCCAGCTTGTAGACTGGATGGGACTGACGAAATGGCAAACAGAGAAATCCATTGTTGAAGAAATGATGGACCTGGGGTATCCGGATGAATTCTTTCAAGTTAGTGAAGAAGAAGCTCGGAATATGGCAAATATTCTTTGCCGGGAAGAAGGAATCTACTGTGGTATGTCTTCTGGCGCAAATGTTTTCATCGCCCTGAAAATCGCAGAAAGACTTCAGCCAGATCAAAATGTCGTCACCGTTATAGTAGATCGAAGGGATAGATATTTAGGGGAATACCCCAACGATGTTTTTGTTGTCTAGTCGGTATTCTCTGAGGCGTAGTGAAAGATATAACCAAAGGACAAAATATGATAGATAAAATAAATCTCATTGACTGGTTGATCAGCATGCCTGAATGGCCGCGTGCAAACTTGGCACAACTGCCGACGCCCATGCATCGCCTGAATAATTTTGGCAAGTTGCTTGGCGGCCCGGAATTATGGATCAAGCGGGATGATCTAACCGGACTGGAGGGCGGCGGCAATAAGACACGTAAACTTGAGTTTTTGGTTGGAGATGCCATCCATACTGGTGCTGACATGTTGGTTACGGTAGGAGCAATTCAATCCAACCATACCCGACAGACAGCCGCCGCAGCTGCAAAATATAACCTAAAATGCGCTCTTATGCACTGCAGTTGGACAAAAGATGCAGGACCAAGTTACAGACAGGTTGGGAATATCCTGATTAGTAGCCTGGTGGGGGCAGAACTCTACCTTGACGAGAAAGACAGGCCGATTGAAGATCAGGGTCCTCTGAAGGAGTTTATCAGTTACCTAAAGGAACGTGGACATTCACCTTACCTGATACCGGGTGGTGCTTCAGAACACCGCCTGGGGAGCCTTGGCTATATGGCTTGCGCTGCTGAAATTGTGAAGCAATCCAGAGCATTAGGGATCACCTTTGACTACGTCGTGCATTGTACTGGCAGCAGCAGCACGCAATCCGGGCTGGTGGCCGGTTTTGCAGCCATGGGAGAAAAGACGCGAGTCATTGGTATTCCCGACGATGAAGAAACGGAAATCAAAAAAGCCAGGGTTCTACTTCTTGCTAACCAAGCTCTGAAAGAAATCGGTATATCGGTTCAGGTCATTTCGAACGACATTGAGATTGTGGCTGCGGACAAAAGTTTATATGGTATCGCCGACGAGAAAACTTTCAAGGCGATCAGCCTGTTTGCCCAGACGGAAGGTATGATTGTGGACCCTGTTTATGAGGGAAAAGCAGTGAGGGGGTTACTTGAACTAGCAGAACAGCATCGCTTTGAGAAGGACAGCAAAATATTGCTTATGCATCTTGGTGGTACGCCTGCTATACACGCATATGCCAATCAATTCAGCCCAATAAACCTTATTCCATTTATATCTTGACGATGCACCCAAACCGCCACTGCCGGTTTGGGTGCATCTGATTTGTGTCCGATTATCGACTGGCATTATTTTCCGATACTACCCATAAGAGCAACC
>CAILYI010000277.1 GCA_903838415.1 uncultured Anaerolineae bacterium
GAGACACCTCCTTGTAGGATTTATTGATTTCGTCAATCACATTATCCTTAAGAAGGTGTCTCTTTTTATGCCTTTTCTTGAGTTGCTTCCCCCTTATTTTTTGAGTTGCATTATCTCTTCCCGACTTGTTGCGTTATCCCCAGGCAGATTGGGATTTGCCCCCTGCCATTTTGAAGGGTTTGAATAAAAACCCGGACAGGCTGTTACCCGTCCGGGCGGATCCATCAAACTGACATTTTCCGCGGCCCTACCCGGATTACGGGCACTGGATGACACCTTGCGCCCACAGACAGCCGCCACAGGCCGGGGCTTCATTGCCAAGGCAATCTTCCTGGTTGGCTTCAGACATGTCACAGCCGCCGCAAAAAGTGCACGGCGCGAAGGCAAAACGCTGGACCTTCTCACGATATTCCACGTAAGCCGGGTCGAGCCAGATCTGCTCAACCGGCCGTTCGCGCACATTTCCGATAATATGTTTATTCACTTTGCGTTGTTTACCATGCAGATAGCTGGTATGGGTATGCATCAACGGCCAACAGGGGCTGACATCGCCATTCCACGCAATGGACAGCGTGCCGCTTTCAACGAAGTTACACACATCATTCGCGCCACCCCAGTTGTTCCCGGCGAAACTGACGTTACAGCCGCTGTTGAAAGCCGCAAATAAAGCCTCGCGCGTGGTTTCGTTGAAATCCATTTTGGGCAGGCTCAAGTACGGGACTTCGTTGGAGGGCAGGTAGGCAATATTGGTCATGGTACGCGTGTACAGGCGTTCAGACTGCATCTCGTCGGTGGCTGGCTGCACATTGCTGACCGAAAAATGCCTGGCGCCCATTGATTTTCCCAGCTTGATGACTTGCGGAAGCTCATTAATGTTGCGTTTCATGGCGACAAAAGCCACGCCAATCTCGGGCTTTGGAAAGTGCCCACCCTTGCGCATTTTCGCAAAACGCCGGACATTATCCACCACTTGATGCAGCTCAGCGCCCAGGCGCACATCCGAGTAACTTTCAGGGGTGGCGCCATCCAGCGAAATCCACAGGATATCAAGCCCGGCATCGATCAGTTTGCGGGCTTTCTTTTCGACCAGGATTGTGCCGTTCGTAATCAATTCCACCCTGACGCCCAGGGCCTTGATCTGCCGAATCCATTCGATAGTGCGTGGATGAAAGAGCGGTTCGCCGATACCACCGAAATAAACATCCGGGATTGGGTTCATCGCCTTCAACCCTGACAGGATGCCCGCGAAGGTTTCTTCGCTCATGCGTCCGATGGGCTGATCCCAGGCATTACGAAAACAGGTGATGCAATCGAGATTACAGTCCACTGTCGGTTCAATATAAACCTTGGTCAATTGCGTGACCGGGCGATGTAACTTAAATCCGTGGCCGTTGGCCTCCATGCGCATTTTCACGCCGGGCTTGACTCCATATTGTTGCATCGCTTCCGGCGGCATGACCAGATGACCCTGCTCATCAACTTCCACCCATAAAGTTGGCTTAGATTCCATGATTTGAATACTCCTGTGGACGATTAAATAAACAGCTTTAATTTACCACCAGAAGCAATCTTTGACTGTGACCTAAGTACCATAATTCAGGCTGATTATGTCCGGTTTAAAATTTGGGGGGGGGCGTGGCTGATCTTTCGTTGGTAGTACCGTTCACAGGGCTTTTCATCGCCAAGAAACCAAGGGGGCGCAAGGACGCCAAGTTTTTTAATTTTTCGGGTTATTGGTGGCTGATCTTTTGTTGGTACCGTTCGCGGGGCATGGTTTCATCGCCAAGTTTTTAAGCTCTTATAAAATCCGTGTTCGTCAGCGTAATCCGTGGCAAAAAAGGTCTTATCGCGGAAATTCCCAAAGACACTAAAAATAATCAGCCCTGGTTGGCCGGAATGGTGAAGTAAAACGTGCTGCCGTCGCCTTCGCGGCTTTCAGCCCAGATTTGTCCCCCGTGAGCTTCGACGATGTGTTTAGCAATGGAAAGTCCCAGGCCGGTACCGCCGCCCGTGCGGGAGCGATCGACACGATAGAAGCGCTCAAAGATGCGCGATAAATCATCCGCAGGGATGCCGGAACCAGTGTCTCGCACGGAAAACAGCACAGAATCTTTGGAAAGCACCTCGAGTTGACGGGCCTGAACACGAGGCGTTTTGGTCACCGTCAGAACCACGTCGCCGCCGGGTGGGGTAAATTTGACAGCGTTGTGGATCAGGTTGACGAGAACCTGTTCAAGCCTGGGCAAATCAGCGGAGATGTTGGGCAGCTCAGGCAGCTCAGCGATGGTCAGCAGCAACCCGGCGCGCTCGGCCTGCATTTTCATGCGGTCAGCAGCGGAGTGGAGCAATTTCACGGGCGAAATGGATTTCAATTCAAGCGGCACCTGGCCGGATTCGATGCGCGAGAGTTCGAGCAGTTCGGTCGCCATCTGGGTCAGCGCATCCACTTCGATCTGAATACGGCCCAGAAAACGGTGCGCAGCTGGCGGGTCTTCGAGCGCGCCTTCCTGGAGAGTCTCCGTCAGCGCTTTGAGCGAAGCCAGCGGCGTGCGCAGTTCATGTGAAACGTTGGAGATGAAGTCGCGCCGCACGGTTTCGAGGCGGCGCACACGCGTCAGATCGTGGACGAGCAAAATTGCGCCGCCCGCATGTTTATCGGGGATGGCAATAAATTGCAGGAAGGTGCGCGTGACAGGCAGCTCGATTGAATCACTTTGAATCTCGCCGCTTTGCTGACATTTGCGCCAGGTTTCAATCAATTGATGGTGGCGCAGGGCGATGCTGACAGTTTTTCCGATCAGCGATTCGCCGCCGCCGAAAAGCCTTTCAGCCACCGGGTTGCTCATGCGAATCTTTCCCTGGGCATCGGCGATCAGGATGCCATCGGTCATTTGAGTCAGGGTGGCTTCGAGACGGGCGCGTTCGGCTTCGAGCCGCGTCAGGCGCTGGTCAAAGGCCTGGTTGAGGGCGCGGACGGCGCTCGAAACGGCCTCTAGATTCTTTATATCGGCGGGCAGGCTGCGGGGAGATAAATCACCGTCTGCGGCGCGGCGAATGCTGCGGGCGTAGTCATCCGCGCTGCGGCGCAGTGCCAGATATCGCCAGGACATCCATGAAAGGGCGATTAAGGCAGCGACGGTGGTGAAAAGCAGAAAAGTGTTCATCCTTCAAAGCGATAGCCGCCGCCGCGCACGGTGACGATGCGCGTCGGGTTGGCGGAATCGGTTTCGATTTTTTGCCGCAGCCAACGCACATGAACATCAACCGTGCGGCTGTCGCCAATGTAATCCCAGCCCCAGACGCGTTCCAGGATGAATTCGCGGGTCAGCATCTGGCCGCGATGCTCCGCAAAAAAGGTCAGCAGGTCATATTCCTGGGGTTTGAGGGCCAGCGGCTGGTTGTTAAGAGTGACTTCGCGGCGGGTTTCGTTGATGGTCAGATTCCCAAAGCTGCGCGCGGATTGGAGCGCGGGAGGCGCGGAAGCGCGCAGGTAGTCTTCCGATTGCAGCCTTTCCATTTCATCGCGGATGAGGAGCGTGCGGCGCAATTGGGCCTTGACGCGCGCCATCAGTTCGCGCATGGAGAAGGGTTTGGTCAGGTAATCGTCTGCGCCGATTTCAAGGCCGACAACACGGTCGATTTCGTCGTCGCGGGCGGTCAGCATGATGATCGGGGACTGGAAGCTCTCGCGACGCAGCGTCTTGCAAACTTCAACGCCATCCAATTCGGGCAGCATGATATCGAGCAGGATCAAATCGGGCCGGAGGCGCCGCGCCGCTTCAAGCGCAGCCAGACCACTCCCGGCAGTTTCGACGGTGTAGCCTTGTTTTTGTAAATTGTAAGCCAGGGTTTCTTGCAAGGAAGGTTCGTCTTCAACGACGAGAATTGTTTCTGACATGGGGGTTTTCCTGAATAAAAGTACTATACCATAATTGAAATTTTGCCGATTAATGATTTGTTAAAGAATCAGGGCGCCCCGATGGCCGCCCTGATTGAACCATTGAACACTGACGAACCGTTCATTTCATTCGTGAAACTCTTCCACCTGATAAATTTGCACGTCAAGCGCTTTTTGCCGCCACAGGTTGGGCGCTGCACCCATTTTCGTGCACAGATGGTTGAGAAATTCGGCTTTGTCGGGGATTTGCTCCCAGACTTGCGGCAGGAAAGTTGCCCGGCGAGGACCGTCGCGCAGGATGACGCCGTCAATGCCGGGACGCAGCTTGGAAAGCAGGTCAGCGGCATCGGTGTAGTCCAGCGGCTGGGGCAAAGTCAGGCGCGAGATCTCAAGGTGAATCTTGGACAATTCGGACGGACGCACCGGGGGAAAGCGATAATCCTGCAAAGCGGCGGCGACGGCATGTTCGCGCACATCCTCCACCAGGGATTGATAAGGCTGGAGCGAGCCGATGCAGCCGCGCAGTTGGCCGTTGATGGTCAGGGTAACAAAAGAAGCTCCCTCGGCGCGCAATAAAGGTGTCAGCAGGGTCAGATTAAGCGGGGAAATATCTTTGCCACGGACCCCGTCCTCGAGCGCTTCCCGCGCCAGGCGCAGGAGAATTTGTTTTTCATCATCTGAAAGGTTTTCGCTCATTTGGGCCTGCCTGGTCAACCATAGATTTATGCTTTGACCATTTTCTGATAACTCTGATTAAAGTAAAGCAGCGGATCGCCATATCCGCCGGATTGCGCGGATAAGACCTCGGCAATGAAAATGGTGTGTGTGCCGGAGCCGAGCGTGGTGACGACGTGACAATCGAGCTGCGCCAGGCCCTGTTTGAGCAGGGGCGCACCGCTGACGAGCGTAATCGTTTCCAGGCCGCTCAGGCGGTCCATGTCGTCGGGCACGCGCCCGGCAAAACGGTCAGAAATTTCCTGCTGACTGGCATCGAGGACGGTGATACCAAAATAGCGCGAGCGCATGACCAGGTCGTGGGTTCGCGCGTTTTGAGCCAGAGAGACGAGCACTTGCGCCGGAGTCAGCGATACGGATGTAAATGAACTGACTGTCATGCCATGTTGAACGCCTTCGTGCGCGGCGGTGACAACGGTAACACCCGTGGCCCAAAAGCGCATGGCCTGTCGGAGTAATTCTGATTCGTTGGACATTGTAGTCTCCAGTGTTTTTTTCATCATACATCCCGCCAGATGGGACGTCAAGACAAATTTTGAATATTGGCCGGAGCAGGTTTTGCGCCGGATTGATGGACAACAACCTTGCTCTCGAAATTATTGCAAGGCATGAAGTTTTTAAGGTGGTATATAATGTGACATAATGGAAACTCCTTCTCAACCACCTTTTCCTCAGTCCACGCCTCGCTCGGAACTGCGACGAAAGCCCCGCTCGCCGCGTGTCATCCAAACAGCGCTGGCAGCGGCGATTCTGGTCGCCACCCTGTTTGTGGCGTTTACGCCCAACTCCCTCTCCGGCGGATTGAATAATCAGCTGGCGGTTTTGTTGACGAAGCAGCCAAACGACGCCGTTTTACCGGGGACTCCGCATCCGTTGGTGAAAATTGGGATCGTAGCCGGTCACTGGGGCAATGACTCTGGCACCGTTTGCGAGAATGGCGCCACCGAAGCGGATGTCAATCTCAAGATTGCGACTCTGGTGCAACAAAAATTGAGCGCGCTGGGATTTGAAACGGATTTGCTCAAAGAGTTTGATTCGCGTCTGTCGGGGTATCAATCCGCCGTGCTGGTGTCCATCCATAACGACTCGTGTGATTACATTAACGACCAGGCCACCGGTTTCAAAGTGGCCGCGGCGATGAGTTCGCGCGATCTTAATCTCGCCAATCGCCTGGAAGGCTGCCTGCGCGACCGCTATCAACGCACGACCAACATGCCTTTGCACGAAAGCGTCACCAACGATATGACGTTGTACCACGCCTTTAATGAAATAGACCCCGGAACGACGGCTGGAATCATTGAAACCGGCTTTATGAAATTGGATTACGACATTCTCACCAATAAAACTGACCTGGTTGCCACGGGTGTGGCCAATGGAATCTTGTGCTTTATCAATAACGAAAATATCGCACCCACACCCGCCCCCTAGATCCTCCTAAAGGTATCCCATGAACCCCAACCAGCTCGCCGCTTTCAAAGCCATCGAACAAGCCCAGCAAGCTCTCAAAGCAGGAGACAGGCCAAGCGCCAGTCAGTTTGCCGAGCAAGCCGCCCAACTCTCACCCGAGCTGGAAGAAGTCTGGCTGATGATGGCGGCGCTGGCCAATCCGCGCACAAGTGAAGGCTATCTGAAGCGGGCGCTGGAGATCAATCCGCAAAGTGAACGCGGCCAAAAGGGACTGATCTGGGCTCAGCGGCGTTTAGAACAGGAATTAGCCGCCAAAGCTGCCGCCAGTCAACCAGCACAAAGCGTGGAGCAGCCACCGTCCATCGAAGAGACAAAACCCTTCGCAACGCCGAAAGCTGAAACCCTTCGAACACCTCTCGCGGCGGCTGAAATCGAGGACACCCAACCCCGGCCCGCCTCAATTCCCGAGCCGGTTGACACTGAATCCGAGCCCGCCGCCTCGAAAGCGATCCCGAACAAAAAAGCGCTCGCCCGTCGACGGTATTCGTATCTGACCATCCTGGCCGCTTTGGTTTTTCTGATTGTCGCCTGGGCGGTCTGGAGCGGAGTCACGCCCGCAACCGCGCTGCTTGGCAAAAATCCCTTCGCCAGCCCGGAGCATGGCCCGGCCTGGGCCGAGGTGAGTGTGCCCCAACCGGCCATCGTCCAGCAGGCTGAGATTATCCCCACCGCCACGAACGCTGTCAGCCTGCCCTCGGCCACCCCCGAGGCCCCGTCGGTTCCCCCAACAGCTACTTCATCGCCAGTTCCGAGCGCCACAACAATCCCGGCGACAGCCAGCCCCACAGCGACGGAATCGCCAGTTCCAACCGCAACCCAGCTTCCCACCGACATCCCGCCAGCCACGGCCACGCTTGAGATGGCCTCCGCTGGACTGGCTTCGCCCACTCCGCTCCCCACCGATACCGCCGAGCCGCGCGCGACTGCCTACACCCCGGCCACTCCCAGGCCCAATACCGCCGCACTCTCCGGCGCTGGCGCAGGCGAACATTGGATCGACGTCGACCTGACGCATCAGATGGTCTATGCCTACGAAGGCAATACAGTTGTCAATTCATTTTTAGTATCCACTGGCACCTGGGCGCATCCCACCGTCACAGGTCAGTATAATATTTATGTCAAGTACCGCTACAAAGACATGTCCGGCCCCGGCTACTACCTGCCAAACGTACCTTACACCATGTTCTTTTATCAAGGCTATGCTCTGCATGGTACCTACTGGCATAGCAATTTTGGCACCCCCATGAGCCACGGATGCGTCAACCTGAGCATTCCCGACTCCGAATGGATCTACAACTGGTCCTCGGTTGGAACGCTCGTCAACGTTCATTATTAGACTTGAAATAGGAGATAAAAATGCATACCTCTTTTCAGTTCAATCAATATTTGCTCAAACGCCAGGTTTTTGCGCTGACGGGAAAACTGCGCTTCTACAATCCCCAGGGCGAACTGGTTTTATTCAGCGAACAGAAAATGTTCAAACTGCGCGAAGATATCCGTGTCTTTGCCGATGAACAAAAAACCCAGCAAATCCTGTCAATCAAAGCGCGCCAGATCGTGGATTTCTCCGCCGCTTATGATGTGGTCGACAGCCTCAGCGGCGAAAAAGTGGGCGCGCTGCGCCGCAAAGGCCTCAAATCCATTCTGCGCGACGAATGGGAAGTGCTGGATGTCAACGACGCTGTCATAGGCTTATTGTTCGAAGACAGCATGCCGCTCGCCATGCTGCGCCGCCTCGTGGTCGGCTCGCTGCTGCCCCAAAACTACGACCTGACCATCAACAATCAGCGCGTCGCCGACCTGAAACAACGATTCAACCCATTCCGCTACGATATGGACATTGACTTCAGCATGGACACCGCCCAAAAGCTCGACCGGCGCATCGGGCTGGCCGCCGCCATCTTGCTCGCCATCATCGAAGGACGTCAAAGCTGATGCACCAAAAAGCCTTATTTGTCGGGCTGGTATTCGACGAATTCGACCAGCCACTCGAAGCCGGATTAATCGGCCCTGAACCGGCCTACGTCATCAATGACGCCGGATTTCGCCGCCACATCCCGGCCGAACAAATCGACAACGTCATCCTGGGCGAAATGAAAAAACTCATCCAGGGCAACGAAGGCTTTCTCAGCGAGCAAACCGCCAAAATGATCGGCGCTGATGATCTTTTCAGCAAAGCCATGATCGAAAACCAACTCAAACACATCGACAAACAATTCGAAATGCTCTACGAAGTCGGCATCCCCGAAGACATGCGCGCTTATCTCGGCATGACCGGCTTCAAAGTCATCGTCGATTATCACGGAAATGTTATGGATATTCGCCAGGCTGGCGGATCAGGTGGCAGTGGAGAAGGTGACGGGGGCGAATAAACTTTCCTGGGTTCCCCCAAACCCTTTTGACCGTTAAATAAACACAAACGCCCCGTAAAATTGCACGGGGCGTTTGCTTTATCCCATTTAATCGTTGGCGTGCTGCTGGGTGGGGAGCTGCACCACAAATTTCGAGCCCTTACCAAGCTCCGACTCAACCGAAACCCGTCCCTGGTGATTTTCTACGATCGACTTGACGATTGCCAGCCCCAGCCCCGTACCGGGGATATCCTTGGGAGCGTTCATGGCGCGATAAAATTTCTCGAAAATATGCTTCTGGTCTCCCTTTGGGATACCAATGCCATTATCGCTGACTTCGAAAATGATTTTTTCCGCTTCAGCCTTCAAAGTAACGCAGATTTTTCCGTTTACCGGGGTGTACTTGATGGCGTTCAACAGCAAATTATCCATCATCTGCCGCAATCGGACAGGATCTCCACGCAAAGGCGGCAATTCGGGGGCAATCGTCAGCTCCAAATCCTGGTGTTTGTATTCAATCGCCCGCCCAAGATTATCCACGGTATAGCGCAAAATAATTTCGAGCGGGACTCTGTCCTTGCGAGTGTCAAACCCGGCTTCAATACGCCCCAAATCGAGTAAATCATTAATCAGCGCCGTAATGGATTGCGAGCTGGTTTGAATATTCTTGATAAATAGTCGCTGCCGGTCGTTCAACGGACCCGCCCGCTCCAGCAGTTCGACATAACCCATGATGACCGTCAACGGCGAGCGCAGATCGTGGGAGATAGTATACATGAAATCGCTCTTCAGCCGGTCAAGCATCTTCAGGTGAGTGATGTCATCCAGCGTGATGACCGCGCCAGTTTCAGCGATGGGCGTGTACTGTGCGCTGAAGACGCGCCCGTCATCAAAGGCAATCTCGTGAGATTTGAGCGGGTCTTCGATGGTTGAGTCGAGCAAGTCTTTGAAATCGCTGGTTGAAATGACTTCGCTAAACGGAAGCCCGGTAAAATCTGTCGCTCCCAGGCCGAACGCCTTTTGTGCAGACGGATTCATCAACAGGATATTTTTGTTTTTATCCAACAGGATGACCCCATCTTCAATACCGGTGATGGTGGTCTCAAATTTGACGCGCTCGCGCTGCGATTCGTCATATAACTGCGCATTATGAATGGCGATCGCCGCAAAATCAGCCAGGACCATCATCAGCTTTTCGTGATGCTCGCTGAAGCGCTGTTTTTTAATGCGATTATCCACACCCAGCACGCCAATCACGCCGTCTTTCGCACGCAACGGCACATAAATGAGCGAATAGACCAGATAAGAAGTCTTGATTTTGTTGGGCGTATCCTGACAAAAAGAAATCAGCTGCCCCGTTTCCATGACCTGCCCGGCCAATGTATCCTTGACCGGCAGCCGGAAAGTGCGGGCGAAATTCTCATCATAGTTTCGGTCGGCCCGCATGTAGAGTTCGTTGGTCTTCTCATCCAACAGGAGTAAATGTCCCTCTTCCGCCCCGGTCAATTCGACTGCGGAGGTGACCACGCTGGTCAACACGCTGTCCAAATCGAGGGAAGATGTGACGGAGCGGCTCAACTTCACCAACGTATCCATTTCGCGGACACGCTCCTCCAAAGAGGCCGTGCTGCGGCGCACTTCGTGACGCACCCAATCTCCCATCTGGTCGGCGCGTTTCTGGCTGTGCTGTATCGCCTGGACGATATCATCAATTTTGAGTGGGGGGAAAATGTAATCGCTTAATCCGGCCCGAATGGCCTGTAAGGCGGCCTGCGGGTCGTGACTGACAGCGTACAGGATAATGGGCAGAGTGGGGAAACGCTCCAGGATCGCTTTCGCCAAATCCAGGCCGCTTTTATCCACCAGTTTTTCAGCGATGACAAGCAGGGTGGGAATTGTTTCTTGTAAAGCCTTATCGAGCGAGGGCGGATTTTTTGCTATGACCACTTCGTAACCACCGGCATGCAACGCCCGCTCAAGTAGATCGAGCGTTGATGATGGTTCCATGGCTAGCAAAATCAAATCGGTTTTGGCCATCCGCCAATTATCCTTCTTCTAATGTTTCGACTGATTTAACTGCGCCGCCAGGTTCTTGACAGCCGTCTGGATGCTGTCGAGCGCTTGCTTCTGTTCCGCAGTTATGGCCCCCATTTTCCCGCCCGCCATCAATCCGAGCGGATACATGACCGCTTGCATGGTGGTCTGAACTTCATTACGCATGTTTTGCAATAACTCGTTTTTATGCTTTTCGCCATTCTGGGCCGCTTCGGCATTTTGCGCCAGGGCGCGGAACAAGCGCGCATTGACCAGCGAAATGGAAGCATAATCCGCGATGGCGCCGGAAAGGTTGTGTTCGCTCTCGCCAAAGGGTTTTTCGGCCTTCCGCACCACCACCAGCATACCGATGGCCTCGTTATGGACCTTGACAGGCACCACCATGGCCGATTTCCCAAGCGTTGAGATTTTAAACTTTTGCAAAGGCTGGCCATGAATCGCCAGCGTTTCGAGCGACATGGCGACCAACGAACTGATGCCATCATCCAGAGGCTGGCCGATTTTTTTGGCCCAGCCTTCGGGCAAATTGCGCTGCGCAGCCAACAAGAATGACTTGCTCTTATCGTCTTTGAGCGTCAACCAGCCCATATCAGCTTCGGTCACGGCCGTGATGGCTTCGACCAGTTTATTGAACAGCACGCGCTGATCCGTCACTGATATGACGGCACGCCCGACCGCAAAGATGGTGCTCAACTCGCGCACACGTCGCTGCAGTTCGGCATTGGCCTGCTTGATTTGCGCATCCAGCTTTTCGCGCGAACGGGCCTCGCGAACCTGCTTCAGCGCGCGTTCCACCGATGAAACCACCTCGGCTTCACGCGCGGGCAGCATCAAATAGTCGCTAGCGCCCAGCCGGAAGGCCTGGATAACGTTCGGTTCCTGGCCTTTTTCAGCCAGCACGATCATCGGGATGGAAATTCCCTGCGAAGAGAGCGCCACCAGCAAATCTTTCCCACTCAGACCGGGCAAATTCAAATTGACAATGACCACATCGGGGGGGGATTGAACCGCCTGGCGAATGGCGCTGGTGCCATCCGGGGCTACGCTGACCTGGTATCCGAGCGGTTTGAGGGCCTGTCGGGCAATCAAGTCACTGATATCCGGGTCGCTTTCAACAACAAGGATGCGTTCTGTGAGTGCGGACGTCATATCAATTTATAATAGCATAAATCTAATAATTTGCCAGTTTGGATTAATATTTTGTAAGGCGGTTCGGAATTTCCAAGGAGGCTTGCATGGCCGAAGATTATCTCTGGTGGCGCGATGGAATTGTTTACCAGGTTTATCCGCGTTCCTTTGCCGATTCAAACGGTGATGGCATTGGGGATTTGGCGGGAATTACCGCCAAACTGGATTATCTGTCCGATTTGGGGATCGATGCCATCTGGCTTTCTCCGTTTTACCCCAGCCCCGACGCCGATTTCGGTTACGACATCAGCAACTACACTGACGTTGATGCGCGCTTCGGCACGCTGGCCGATTTCGACGAATTAATCGCCCAGGCCCATCAGCGCAGCATGCGCGTGGTGTTGGATATGGTTTTGAACCATACGTCAGACCAGCATCCCTGGTTTGTGGAATCACGCGCCAGCCGCGATAACCCCAAACGCGACTGGTATATTTGGCGGGACCCGATGCCAGAGGGGCATCCGCCCACAAATTGGGAGGCAAGTTTCGGTGGGAAAGCCTGGGAATTTGATCCATCCACAGGACAATATTATCTGCATTCCTTCCTGAAAGAACAACCGGACATCAACTGGCGCAATCCCGAAGTGCGCGAGGCGCTGCTGGATGTTTTCCGTTTCTGGCTAAAACGTGGCGTGGACGGTTTCCGGCTAGATGTCTTCAACGCGTTTTTCAAGGATGAGCGCTTCCGCGATAACCCGTCCAAGTTTGGTTTGCGCGGCTTTGACCGTCAGCAGCATCTTTATGACATGGATCAGCCTGAAATGGTGCCGCTGCTGCAGGAATTGCGCGCGCTGCTTGATTCGTACCCGCAGCGTTACGCCGTCGGCGAGACGTATATCGCCACGCCCGAAAAAATCACCCGCTACGCTGGCGACGACCGCCTGCACGCCGCTTTCAGCTTCGATTTCACCTCCCAAAACCTGATTTATCCGTGGAATGCGCGCTATGTGTTGGAGCAAATTTCGCGCCGCGACCGGATTTTTGACGCGGCGGGCATCTGGCCGACGACGGTGATGAGCAATCACGATTTGCCGCGCGCTGCCAGCCGTTATGCAAGCGGCGAAAACGATCAGCAGGCCGTGATCGCCATGACGTTGCTGCTCACGCTGCGTGGCACGCCTTTCATGTATTACGGCGAGGAAATTGGCATGCGCGATATTGCGCTCAAACGCAGCGAAATCATGGATCCGCCGGGGAAGAAATACTGGCCGATTTATAAGGGCCGCGATGGCTGCCGGGCGCCAATGCAGTGGAGCAACGCGCCTTTTGCCGGGTTTTCGACCGGAAAACCCTGGCTGCCGGTGCATCCCAATTTTTTGCGTAGAAATGTGGCCGCACAGCAGGCCGACCCAAATTCGCTGTTCCATTTCACCCAGCAGCTGATTACCCTGCGACGGAAGTTTGCCGCCCTGCGCTTGGGCAGCTTCCGTGTCTTTTTCCGCGCGGATACTGGCGTGCTGGCCTTTGAGCGCCAGCTGGACGAAGAGCGCATCCTGGTATTCATCAATTTTACCGGTTTCACCCGCGCGGCCAGTTTTGTGCGCGATGCCGATCCCAAGCTGGCGACGATGCTACTTTCCAACGTGGGGCGCAAGGAGTTTTATACATCTTACAACCAGTTTGTGCTCAATCCATACGAAGTCTTGCTGGTGCAGGTCAACCCGCAAGCTGCGGAATCGATGTGATAAACTTTCAACATGCCCGCTAACCTGTCGCAATATAAAATTGTCGTTGTCATCCCGGCTTATCGCGTGGAGCACGAGTTGGGCGAAGTGCTGGCCTCCATTCCGCCGTACGTGCGGCATATCGTTGTGGTCAACGACGCCTCCCCCGATCGCACGGCGGAAGTCATCAGTGTTGCCGCCCGCCAGGATGAGCGCATCATCACCGTCAGCCACACCAAAAACCGGGGCGTGGGCGGCGCCATGATAAGCGGCTACAAAAAGGCGCTCGAACTTGGCGCGCAAATTGTCGTCAAGCTCGATGGCGATGGGCAAATGTCAACCGATAACATTCCCCGGCTGATCGCGCCGCTCATCGCCGGTCAGGCCGATTTCACCAAGGGCAACCGCTTCCGCGATTTTCGGGCACTCACCCAGATGCCGTTTATCCGCCGGATTGGCAATGTGGCGCTCAGTTTTTTGGCCAAATCCGCCACCGGTTATTGGAATTGTTTCGACCCGACCAACGGCTTCCTTGCCATGCGCGGCGAAGTGCTGGAACAATTGCCGCTGGAGCACATCCACAAAAGCTATTTTTTCGAGATTTCCCAACTCAGCCAGCTTTATCTGATCGGCGCCTGCATCCGTGACGTGCCCATCCCGGCCCGCTACGCGGACGAAAGCTCCAGTCTATCCATTCTCAAGGTACTGATCGAATTCCCGCCGCTGCTGATGGCCGCTTTTCTGCGCCGTATCCTGCTGCACTACTTTCTGTACGATTTTTCGATGGGCTCCATGTACATGCTGGTTGGCCTGCCGCTGTTCCTGTTTGGCCTGGTGTTTGGCAGCATCAAATGGATTTCCTTCGCCAGCCGCGACATTCCCGCGCCCACCGGCACGGTCATGCTCGCCACGCTGACGGTCATCATCGGCATCCAATTTTTGCTCTCGGCCATTTCCATCGACCTGCAATCCGTACCGCGCGAACCACTTTCCCGGCCGCTGAAATAAGCCAATTTTGGGCTTATACTCATCACATGGAAATTTCCATGCCTTACATCTCCGGCAAATGGATGGAAGCCTCCGGCCCCCTGAAGCGTTTCCTGACTCCCGTACCGGAGGGCGTCGCCCGGGCTTTCAGCGCTTCGCTCAACCTCCCCGCAGCCTGGATTCTTGATCCTTTTGCGGCCTCGCCCCGCATGGCTGTCGAAATGGCGCGCGCCGGTCAGCGCGTGCTGGTGACGGCTGGCAATCCCGTCAGCCGCTTTCTGCTCGACCTGGCCGCCCATCCCCCCAAACTGACCGATTTGCAGGCCGCGCTCTCCGACCTGGCCGCCGCCCGCAAGGAAGGCCAGCGTCTCGAAACCCATCTTCAATCCCTGTATCTGACGCAATGCGAAAACTGTGGCCGCGAACTGGCCGCCGAAGCCTTTCTATGGGACAGCAAAACCACCACGCTGGTGGGACGCATCTACAACTGCAGCTGTGGCAGCGGCGGAGAACATCCGGCCACCCCGGCCGACGTGGAAAATTCCGCACGTTGGGCGCGCGCTGACGGTTTGCACCGCTCGCGCGCGCTCGAACGGGTGGCCCCGGCCGCCGACCCGGACCGTCCTTTTGCCGAAGAAGCCCTGAGTTTTTACCTGCCCCGCTCCGTTTACGCCCTCGGGACGATCATCAACCGTCTGGATAGCATTTCCACTTCCAACGAGCGCCGCCGCTGTATGACCGCGCTGCTGCTCTATGCGCTCGATTCTGCCAATGCGCTCTGGCCGCATAACTCCGAGCGCCCGCATCCACGCCAGTTGACGTTTCCAGCCCAGTATCGCGAAAACAACCTTTGGCTGGCACTCGAAGCCGCGGTCAAAGCCTGGGCTTCCGATGAAGACGCCATCCCGTTTACATTGTGGCCCGAAGAACCGCCTGAAAGCGGCGGCCTGTGCATTTTCGAAGGCCCGCTGCGCGATCTGGCCCACGAACTGGAAGAAATCCCGATCAAGGCGGTGGTGGGCGCAATTCCGCGCCCCAACCAGGCCTTCTGGACACTTTCCGCGCTCTGGTCCGGCTGGTTATGGGGACATGCCGCAGTCGGCCCGTTCAAATCCGTGCTACGCCGTCGACGATACGATTGGCAGTGGCACGCCGAAGCGCTGAAAGCGCTGTTTAGCAATTTGACGGAAATCATTTCACCCGAAATCCCCTTTTTCGCGGTTTTGGCCGAACCTGAGCCATCCTTTGTCAGCGCGGTATTCCTGGCATCCCAAACATCCCGGCTGGATATTCAGGGCCTGTCCACACATTTTGAATCAGAACCGCTGCAAATCTTGTGGAAAAAAGCCTCCAAAGTGCGCAAAAAGCCCCAGGCGCTGGATGTCAATTACACCCGCAAAGTCATCCGTGAAATTCTCGAAAAACAGGGCGAACCGCTGCCCTATCTGCACCTGCATGCCGCCACCGTTGCGGCCCTGGCCCAAAAAGGGATACTATCCTGGTCAGATGAGACGATTTCTGCGCTGGAAAAAACCATCTACACGGCCCTGGATGCGCCTGAATTTGTCGATCTCGCAGGCCGCGCTTCACCCGAAACCGGCAGTTGGGCCTTGAAAAAATGGAGTGAACAAAAGCTTCTGAAAGGGTTGTAATCCGTCAGCAAAAATAAGACCGACATGATTGGAATCACGCAAAAAGGGTTGTATACTTAACGCATAAGTTTTTCCAAAGCGAAATTTTCAGGGAGGGAAGTCAGGGGATGTTTCAGCGTAAATTTAACTTTTCCGTCATTGCCCGGGGTCTGACCAGTTTGGGATTGTTGTTATCCAGCGGTTGTGTGCCTTATGATTTTGTTACTCCCACCCCAACTGCGCTGCCCCCAACTGCGCCAAGCTGCGCGCCCAATGGGAATAATTTTTATACGACGAACGTGGGTGTGATTGGCATTCAAAATCAACTTGCGGCGACCAGAGCCACTGATATCTACAACCTGTATCAAAACCAAAACAACCTGGAGCTGGCCCGCAGCCAGGCAATCAACCTTCTGACCTATGAAACAATGCGCTGGTCGCACATTGAGGACGTCAGGATGGATGACAACAATCACGTCAGGGTCGTGGCTACTTTTTTTAGCCCGGAATTGATTCGGGCGATATTGTTAAATTATGCCTTGCTCAATACCAATCCATCCCCGCTTTCTGGTTCGAATCTGCTTGATTTTTCAAATAGAATCCTGTCAACCATGGACAGCCAGAATCAATATATGTTTTTGATTGCCATTCAACCGGTGACAGCGAATAAGAGCACGGCACCGATTCAAATCCGATCGAGTAGTTTTGTTTTGGAAAACAATGCCGGGAAGCGGGTCAACGTGGAGAATCACGACAATTTCCTCGACCAGACCTTAGATTTCTTATCGAAGCCGCACGCCGGTTTTATTTTTTATCCGATGGGAAAGGTGAATGGTGGCGAGTGCCAACGGGTGCTAGATTCTGCCAGGGACACATCCATAACCCTGTTTATTGAAGAGGCGCAGCTTGGAGCTGACAAGAAAACCGTCACCTGGGAAATCCCCTTTGCGCCGCCGCTGCCGGTGCCAGGCAGCATCCCCACACCCAACCAGAATGCGGCGCTGAATCCGGAAGATAAAATTCCCCTGGAAATACTGCCAGAACTCAATTTGGCTGATACCGCTTATTGGAGGGTCTGGGGTCAATTTGTGTGGGGAAAAGCCACCCTGGATTATTTTTCTTTGCGCTAAATTGCCCTGAGAATCGAACATCCCGGCAGCACTGCCGGGATGTTCGATTCTCAGGGTGTGACCGCCGGGGCGACGGTGGGAATTTCAGTGGGGCTATCCGCCGGGGTGACAGTGAACGGTTCCGTGGTGGAGGTGGCTGGCTCCGGTGTGGAGGTGGGGGTGATGGGAGTGGGCGTCTCAGTGGGCGGAGTGTAGTTAATTTCGATCTTCAGCGCTTTTTGGGCGTAGCCGCCATCCTGATTTTCCATGCGCAGACGCAGCGTGTATTTTCCGTTGGGCACTTTGGAAAGGTCCCAGGTGTAGACGTTCTGCGGCTCCGGGATTTGGGCGTTGCTTTCGTACAGGGTTTGCCAGTCGTTCTCGCCGGGGTCATGGCCGGGAGCCAGTTCCAGCCGCCAGGTTTGGAATGCGCCGGCGGCGCTGGCAATGATGCGCAGGTCGATCTTTTCCGCTGTCAGACTGTCGCCGTCTTTGACGTTTTCGATGGACAGCGTGGCGCGGGGGGAGTCGGATTTGCATTCGCCGTCGGGCACGAAAAAGATCGGGCGATCGAATCCCAATTCGCTGGCCAGGTTGCGCCCGGCGTCATCCTTGCGCAACCAGCGCTGTGCGGAGCCATCCGTGACGTTCATCGCCATTTTCTTCTCAACATAGTCAGAGCAGACGGAAGTGGCAAACAGGCCGGTCCAGGTATCGAGCGTGGCTTCTTTCCACAGGTCTTCGCTGGCTGGCAGGGGCGGCTGATCGGCGGCAAATACTTCCTGGCGCTGCTGAGAGCACCACTGCGAAGGTTCGGCGCCGGAGATGGCGCAAATCACCTTGTCGACGATGCCGGACGGGCGCTGGAAGGGCGTCGGCTCGCCGCCGGTCAGGATGGGAATGGCGTGAGTCATAAAGCTGGCCCAGATCGGGGAGGCGCCGCTCAAACCGGTGGTGTTCTGCATGGGGGTGTAATCGGCGTTGCCCACCCAGACGCCCACGGCCAGATCGGGGCTGTAACCCATCGTCCAGTTATCGCGGAAATCGTTGGTGGTGCCTGTTTTGGCGGCGACGCGCGTGGAGAAACCCAGGTTGATGAGCGGATGCGCACCAAACATCGGACGGCGGGCTTCGTAGTCAGAGAGAATGGTGGAAATCAGGTAGGCGTGCTCAGGGCGCAACACTTGTTCACCGGTGGGCGGCTTGTATTCGTAGATGACATTCCCGGCGTTATCGGTGATTTTCAGGATGGCGACCGGCGGGATGCGCACCCCACTGTTGGCGAAGACCGCGTACGCGCCGGTCATTTCCAGCAAGCTGACATCGCCGCCGCCAAGCGTCAGCGACATGCCGTAATCGTCGCGCGTCAAGCTGGTAATGCCCAATTTTTTGGTCATACCGATCAGGCCTTCGACGGCGGGCGTATTCGGATCGTCATAAATCCCAACATATTGCAGGGCTTTGACTGCCGGGATGTTGTACGAGTTCGAAAGCGCCGTGCGGACAGTGACCGGGCCGTGGAATTTGCCATCGTAGTTGACCGGCTCATACTTTTCGCGCTGATCATTCGGGTCGCCGGATGGCGGAAAACTGCTCGGCACGTCCCAAATGAGCGTGGCGGGCGTCCAGCCTTTCTCAAAGGCGGCGACATAGGTAAAGGGCTTGATGGATGAACCGGGCTGGCGCGTGGGACTGGTAGCCATGTTGACCTGTCCCGAAATGGCTTCATTGTAAAAATCCGCCGAACCAACCATCGACAGGATTTCGCCGGTGGACGGCCGGATGGCGACCAGTGCCCCATCGGTGGCGTTGTTGGCCTGCATGGTGGCGACCTGTTCGGTGACGACCTGCTGGGCAAAATCTTGCAGTCCGGCATCCAGCGTGGTGGTGACGGTGAATCCCGAACGATAAATCGTCTGCGCGTCAAACTGGCTTTCCAACTGCGAGCGGACGAACTGCACCCAATGTGGATAACGCATCTGGATGTTGGGCGCGGGGAAAGTAAAGTTTTCGATCGCTTTGGAAGCATCCAGCGCCGATTGGATATCCACGCAAACGGGCGTAGGGGCGTTGCTGACAGCGATGCAGTTTTTGGTCGCGCTGAGTTCATACATCAGCGAGAGCACGTCGCGGTGACGGCCCAGGGTGATATCGCGGTTGGTGTGAATGTCATACACGGCCGGTGATTGCGGCAAACCAGCCAGGAAGGAGGCCTGCGCCAGGGTCAGGTCATCAGCCAGGCGGCCATTTTTCGGGGAGCCTGCGGGGTGCAGTTCGTTAACCTGCCCGTCAATGCCGGGGCCAAAATAGGTTTCCGCGGCAGCTTCAATGCCATAGGCCATATTGCCGTAATAGATTTCGTTCAGGTACAGTTCGAGAATTTCATCCTTGCCATAACGGCGCGTGATTTCTGCCGCCAAGATGATTTCACGGATTTTGCGCTGGTAGGTGCGCTGGACGCGTTCTTCCGGCGACAGCAGGAGCGCGCGCGCCAGCTGTTGGGTAATCGTGGATGCTCCCGAACTGCTGTTTCCGCCGCTGGTATAGTTCTGCCAGATGGCGCGGATGATGGCAAGCGGGTCAAAACCGGGGTGAGTATAGAATTCCTTGTCTTCAGTCGCAATCGTCGCCGCCACCAAATCAGGGGAAATTTGATCCAGCTTGACGTAGGTCCGTCGCCCGGCATTGGGATCCAGGATTTCATAGAGCGAGTTGCCGTTGCGATCGAGAATGCGCGTGGTTTCAAACTGCGCCGAACGCTGGCGCAAATCATCCACCGAGGGCAGGGTGCTGGCAATGGAATAATACGCCAGCACAGCCCCAATCGCGCCCATAATCAGCAGCGCGACCAACCCAAATAATACGATCACCAGGCCTTGCACGAAACAACCCCAGCCATTGCGCGAACGACGTGAATTGCCGCCCGCGGGCGGGCGACGCCCGCCGCCAACGATCGCCGAGGAAGAAACGCGCGTGGCGTTCAGATCCACTTCATCCACGCGCTCAGGCAGGGGAAAATTGCCATAATCCGGATACAGTCCGGGATCGGGACGATTGCGCGGAGGCGGACTGGGTCGCTCAGACCGTTCACCATTGGCCTGAATCGTTTGGGAGTGCGACACCGATTGGGGTTCGGGCTTATTCTGCGAGAGGGATTCTCGGCGGGTTGCGCCGTTATCGGGAGGGGTGATTGGCATATTTATGGGTTGCGAACTTTCACCAGCACTGTCCACAAGCCTTTCATGGCAGTTTCATTGGATTGGTTTTTGACGTATGCGCCCAAAGTGACAGAACCACCGCCCAGGCGCGGCAGGGCTTTGGTTTCCAGCACATCCATTTCAACATGGATGGTGTCGCCGATGAAAACCGGCTTGACAAATTTCCACTCGCCCACCTCGCGAAAGGCGATGACATTCGCCCCCAGCACCCCGGTCTGGACAGCCAGTCCCGAGGCGATTGCCAGCCCGAGCAGCCCATGCGCGATGCGTTGTCCGAACGGCGTCGCTTTGGCAAATTCGGCATCCGTGTGAATCTGATTAAAGTCGCCGGAAAGCCCGGCAAAAGTGGCAATATCATGTTCCGTGACGGTGCGTCCGGCTGAAATCACTTTTTGGCCGGGCTGAAAGTCTTCAAAAAACAATCCGGTATTTAAAGGTAAAGTAGACATATTTCTCCTCACAACGTTTTCTTATTATAAACGCCCAAAGGATGAAAAAAGTTTCGCTTTCGCTGGAGCAGTGACGTATAATCTTCAGGATGGACGCACCTCAGCCGCTTCATTTTATCGACGAGCCGATTACCGTTGAATTTGACATTCCCCCAGCCCGGGAGAAAAGCCCACCCTGCCCCGATCGTTTCACCTGGCGCGGAGAGTTGTATCAGGTTGAAACGGTGCTGGCAGAGTGGAGCGATTTCACCCGGCGTGGGCGCGCCGCGCGGAATATGCGTCCGAGCCATGCGACGGTGGCCGCCGGGCGCGGCTCGCTGGGAGTCGGTCGCTTCTTTTTCCGCATCCGCACCCCGGCGGGACAGATTTTTGACCTGTACTATGACCGCGCGCCCAAAGACGCCCTTCAACGCAAAGGGGAATGGTGCATTTACCAGGAACTGGCCGAAAAATAACGTCCGTTATTCGCCCGCCCAGGCTTTGAGCATGACCCCAACCGAACGACTCATCTCAACTGAAAAATCAGCGCTGAATTTACGCAGGTACATGGCCTGCCCGAAATTAGCCGGGGCATCCGGATTATCACTTTTTCGACGATTTTTCTCGCGCTCGCTGAACATCTCGTCAAAACCGGCAGCGTCCAAACGCTGATACTGATTCTCAAAAACGATGAACTTATCGTCGAAACGCGGCGTCAGCGGACGATCGATCTGTTCCTGGGTGGGATAGCCAAAACACAGCAGCCCAATCGGCGCGACGTATTGCGGCAGCTTGAACATCTCGCGGTGGGTCTCGTAATCTTCCAGAATATCGCCAATGTAGCAGGATCCAATCCCCAGCCCTTCCGCAGCGATGACGGCTTGCTGCGCAGCGATCAACGCATCACAACAGGCCAGCAACATATCGCCTTCCTGCGGCATGCGCAAAGTCAGCCCGCGGCGGTCGCACAGCTCCTGCACACCGGAAACAAGGAAATAATCAAACCAGCGTTGATAATCTGCCAGGAACAGCCAGACCAGCGGCGCCTGGGCAATGAAAGGTTGGTTATCACAGGTGACGGCCAGTTTATCCTTCAACGCCTGGTCAGAGACCTCGATGATCGAGTACAACATTTGATTCCCGGCGGTGGGCGCGCGCAGGGTGGCCGTCAGGAGTTGCGCCCTGACCTCAGCGCTGATCGGGCGATCTTCATAAGCGCGCACCGATTTGCGTTTGAGCAATACTTCCAAAACCTGGTTCATTTTTTTGTCCTTGTTGGGAAATTGGTATGTTGGTAGGTTGGTAGGCTGGAAAATTGGGACTTTGGAAAAACCACTGGCAGCGTCTCCGCAAGCAGGGGATTATAATCAGGCCAAAGGAGCCTGCCATGACCTACACTTCCATTTTAGTCGAAACACGCGACCGCGTGGGCCTGATTACCCTCAACCGTCCGCAGGCGATGAATGCGCTTAATCCGCAGCTGCTGAGCGAACTACTGCAGGCGTTGACCGCTTTCGAGGCCGATCCGGCCGTCGGCGCCGTGGTACTGACCGGCTCAGAGCGCGCATTCGCCGCCGGAGCCGATATCAAGTTCATGGCCGGGGCTTCCTCCGCCGAGATGCGCGCCAACGGTTTTGTGGAAATGTTCGAAGGCCTGCGCAAAATCAAAAAACCGATCATCGCCGCGGTCAGCGGCTTTGCGTTGGGCGGCGGCTGCGAGCTGGCCATGGCTTGCGACCTGCTGGTGGCTTCCGAAACGGCCAAATTCGGCCAGCCGGAAGTGACCATCGGCGTCATCCCCGGCGGGGGCGGCACGCAGCGCCTGATCCGCGCGGTGGGCAAAACCGTCGCCATGGAAATGGTGCTCAACAACCGCGTACTCAATGCCGCGGAAGCCCTGCAATTTGGCCTGGTCAACCGGGTTGTGCCGCTGGAGCGTTTTTTGGATGACGCCCTGGCGCTGGCGGCGGAGATTGCCTCCCGCGCCCCGCTGGCCGTTGCCGCCGCCAAAGAAGCGCTCAACAACGCTTTTGAGCTGCCCCTTTCGGCGGGATTGAGCGAGGAACGCAACCTGTTCTACGCCCTATTCGACACCAGCGACCAAAAAGAAGGCATGCAGGCCTTCATCGAAAAACGCAAGCCTCAGTGGCAGGGCCGGTAAACGAAAAGCGGGTATACTTATTTCACTGGCGGAAAAACTAATCCCTGACAAGACACTTATGCTCACATTCAACGATCTGATTGTTGCCTTCGAAACCCTCGGCCTTCAAAATAAGCCGGTCATCGCGCATGCCTCCCTGCATTCCTTCGGTCGCGTGGAAGGCGGCGCGGATTCGGTCATCACCAGTTTGATGTACACCACCGGCGCTTTTATCATGCCCACCCATACCTACAAAACCATGGTGACACCAGCATCCGGCCCGGCCAACAACGCCGTCAACTATACCCGCGGACAGCAGTGGAACCGCCTGTCGGAGCCATATCGGCCCGATATGCCCGCCGATCGCATGATGGGTGTCATCCCTGACAGCATCCGGCACTGGCCGGAAGCCGCACGCTCCATGCATCCAATTTTGTCTTTTAGCGGTATTCGCGCCGATAAGATCCTGAAATCGCAGACAATTGAGGAGCCTTTTGCGCCCCTGCGCGCCCTGGTCGAGCAGGATGGCTGGGTGATGCTGATCGGCGTGGATCATACCGTCAACACCAGCATCCATTTTGCTGAAAAATTGGCCGGACGCAAACAATTCGTGCGCTGGGCGCTGACCGAGAGCGGCACCGTCACCTGCCCAGGATTTCCGGGCTGCTCGGCAGGCTTCCAGGTCATTGAGCCCGAAGTGCGCTCTTTTACCAAATCCGTAAAAGTGGGAGAAGCGACCGTCCTGGCTTTGCCGTTACGGGCCTTGATGATCCGCGTCATTGAGTTGATCAAAAAGGACAGGTACGCCCTGTTGTGCGACCGCTCCGACTGCGAACGCTGCGGCGAAGTCCGAAAAATGTAGCCAGCCCTGGTTTAAAAACAAAATCCACTTTCTGCTTGATGCAAGCGCTCAAGAAGAAAGTGGATTTTCGTTTAAGGGGGCGTTTACTGGTACGTTATCTCTTCCACCCGCCAGGTTTCCTCGCCCATCAACTTCTTCAGCCGGTCGAGCATATCGGAGGCGATGCGCGTGGTGTCATTGGGAAAATCGATCAGATGGCCTTTACCGTTTTCAAAAACCTGGAACTGGAAACGGTCTTTGCCCGGATGTGAGATCAAAATCCCATAGACGTTTTTGATGCGCCGCCGGTCACGGTCATTGTCTCCGCTCGGACGCAGGAAAATGGTAATCAGGCGCGGGGGCAGGCCATCATCCTTGGGCGCTTCCTGCAGCATCGGCGGAGGAGCAATCGGCGGCAGGGAGACGACAGGCGCTGGTTCGACCTTGATGGCGGCCGCTTCCTGGGCGGGCGCAACCGGGCTGGACGGCACAACCGGCCTGGGCTTTTCAACCTGCTGCTCAAATTGCTCCATCACCAAAATATCATCCATGGGCGTAGAAGGGGAAGTATGCGTTTTTTCAGTGACGAAGTGATGCTCCCAATCGGGGGGCATGTCTGGTTCGGGCGGCATGTCGTCGAAATCGGATTCGTCCGGCTCGACGGTGTAATCCGCTGCTGGGGCGGAGACGCGCGGAGTTTTTGCAACCGGCACAGGCGCGGTTTTAACGGAACTCGCTCCAGGCTGGAGAAATGCTGGCCTTGACGGAGGGACAGCTCGCGGGGAGGCTGGGTTTGTTCCAACAACAGATGCAACCGGGACGGGCGAGTCAAAAGCGGCCACCTTGATATCCACCTGAGTCCGAATTTCATCCACCAGGATCTTGGGCGGATTGCTGGTGGCGTCTAATTTTCCATCGGCGATCAGCACTTTGCCATTTTCACACAGCGCGCGGACTTTTTCCCAGGTTTTGGGGAAGATGACGAGTTCCAGGTTGCCGAACAGGTCTTCGAGCGTGACGAAGCCCATCATTTTGTCAGTTTTGGTCTTGTAAGGGCGCGAGGAAACCACCATGCCCGCCACACGGACACGTTCTTCGTGGGGCGCATCCAGCAGGGTGGCAGCGTTGTGGCTGACGGCCTGCGTCAGCAGTTCAGCATAGGCGGAAAGCGGGTGATCGGAAAGATAGACGCCGATCAGCTCGCGCTCCCAGTTGAGCGCTTCTTTTTTGTCGACCTGGATGCCGGTGGGCGGGCTGATGGTTTCGGCCTGCACGCCGGAAGCGCCGCCAAACAGTGAGAGCTGCCCGCTTTCTGCGGCGCGGAAATGGCTGGTACTGGCGGCGACCAGGCGATCGATCAGCGCCAACAACCCGGCGCGGTCACCGAAACTGTCGAAGCCGCCTACTTTGATGAGACATTCCAGGGCGCGCTTGCCAACCGCTTTCAGGTCGACACGATGCGCGAGATCGTTCAAATCGGCGAAGGGTTTTTCTTTTTCTGTAACGCCGCGGCCTTCCAGGATAAAGTTGACCGGGCCAACGCCGACGTTCTTAATCGCGCTCATGCCGTAGCGGATGGAGGAGCGTTTCTCGCCCTTGTCATCCAGGCCATCTTCGATGGTGAAATCCAGCCCGGAATGGTTGATGTCGGGCGGCAGGACGGCGATGCCCATGGCACGCGCGTCATTGATATAGAGCGACACTTTGTCGCTGTCGTCCTTAAAGACCGACATCAGCGCACACATGTATTCGGCGGGATAATGCGCCTTCAGATAACCGGTCTGGACGGAGATCAGGCCATAATCGGCGGCGTGGGATTTGTTGAAGCCATAACGGGCGAATTTTTCCCAATCTTCGAAAATAGCCGTCGCCGTGGCTTTGTCCATCACGTGCTCGGAAGCGCCCTTGACGAACTTATCCTTGTGCTTGGCGATTTTATCGGCCTGTTTTTTGGAAATGGCCTTGCGCAGATCGTCCGATTCGGAGCGGCTGTAACCAGCGATTTCCACCGCGGCGCGCATGATCTGTTCCTGGTACACCGGGATGCCGTAGGTGTCGCTGAAAATCGGTTCGAGCGAGGGATGACGGTACTCAATCTGTTCCTCGCCGTGCATGCGTTTGATGTAACTGGGGATGAAATCCATCGGGCCGGGACGATAGAGCGCCACCATGGCGATGATGTTATCCAGATTCCTGGGCTTCATCTCGACCACCCAGCGCGTCATCCCGGTGCCTTCCAGTTGGAAGATCCCGGCGGTTTGTCCGCGCCCCATCACTTTGAAAGTATCGGGATCGTCAGTGGGGATGTTGTCGAGGGTCAGTTCAATCCCATGACGCAGCTTGATCATGTCGCAGGCACGCGCCATCACCGTCAGCGTGGAGAGTCCCAAAAAGTCGACTTTGAGCATGCCCATGCTGTCGAGAATGCCCATTTCAAACTGGGTGACCGTTTTGACAGGAGATTCTTCCGAGCCGGAAGTGGGGCGGTGGATAGGCAGGTATTCGGTGATGGGTTTATCGGCGATCACCAACCCGGCGGCGTGCGTCCCGGCATTGCGGACGACGCCTTCCATGTGGATGGCGGTATCGACCAGATTCTTTACTTTGACATCGGAGTTGTAGGCGGCCTTGAAATCTGGGACTTGATCGAGCGCTTCGGAAAGCGACATGGGCTTGCCGGGGATATTCGGCAGCAGCTTGGCGATCTTATCCACTTCGGGGATGGGAATGTCCATCACACGCGCCACGTCGCGCAGGGCGCCGCGCGCAGCCATGGTGCCGAAGGTGATGATCTGGGCCACCTTGTCGTCGCCATATTTGCGGGCGGTGTATTCGAGCATTTCCGAGCGGCGATCGTCGCGGAAGTCCAGGTCGATATCGGGCATGGAAATGCGACCCGGATTCAGGAAGCGCTCAAAGAGCAGGTGATGCTGAATCGGGTCGACCAGGGTAATGAAAAGGGAATACGCCACCAGCGAGCCAGCGGCTGATCCGCGCGTGTTGTACCAGATGCCGTTCTGGCTGGCGTGACGGCACAAATCCCACACAATCAGGAAGTAAGCGTCAAATCCCATGGTATGGATGACGCCCAACTCAAACTCGAGCCGCTCGCGGATTTCCGGGTCTTCTTTATGGCTGCCGTAACGTTTTTCAAGCCCCTTCTCGCACAGATAGCGCAAATAGCTCTCGGCGCTGTACCCATCGGGCACGGGGAATTCGGGCAGGTGATAGCCCTTAAAGCCCAAATCCACCTGGCAGCGTTCGGCAATTTCGACCGTATTCGTCAGCGCTTCGGGAATTTCAGAGAACAGACGGCTCATTTCCTGCGGCGAACGCAGGTAAAAAGTCTGCGATTCGTATCGCATGCGATCGGGATCACTGAGCAATTTGCCGGTCTGAATGGCGAGTAGCACATCCTGATATTGGGCATCGTCCGGCTCGATATAGTGCACATCGTTGGTGGCGACGAACTTGGCGGAATACTTCGCGCCCATCTCCACCAGCTTTTTGTTCAAATCGACCAGTTCGGTGATATTGTGCTGCTGCAGTTCGACAAAAAAGCGATCCGGGCCGAAGACGTCGTAGTACCAGTTCATCTTGCGGACGGCTTCATCGGGTTTTTCATCGATCAACGTGCGCGGAATTTCAGCCGACATGCAGCCCGAAGTGGCGATCAGCCCTTCGGAATGTGCCGCCAAAAAGTCATGGTCAATGCGCGGATAGTAGTAAAAACCGTCCATTTGAGCGGCGGAGGTGATCTTGAGCAGGTTTTTGTAACCGATTTCGTTTTCAGCCAGCAGCAGCAGGTGGCTGGACTTTTTATCCAGCTTGGAGTCGCGATCCTGCATGCCGCGCGCCGCCATATAGGTTTCCACGCCGATAATCGGTTTGATCCCGGCTTCTTTGGCGGCATTATAGAACTCGATCACGCCGAACATGGTGCCGTGATCGGTGATGGCCAGCGCGGGCATTTCCATCTCTTTGGCGCGCTTGACCAGCTTCTTGATGTTCGAAAAACCATCGAGCAGCGAATAAACAGTATGGGTATGCAGGTGGACGAAGGATTCAGCCATAGGAGTGTCAAATCATTATAGCATCCCGATGGACAGAGAACCTGACGGTTGGCTTAAAATTTCCCGAACAAAAGTTCTCTTTAAGACGCGCCGAATCCGCCTGAGGACGATTGCGTCAAAACCAGGGAACAAAAGCTTTCGAGCGGGCGTCTACCCGGCAGAAAGCTTTAGCCACCGCGTTTTGCCGGGACGCCAATTTCGACAAAACGCCGCCCAATTCCACGGAGGAAACCATGAAATCGCCCGTTCGAATAGCTTTATTTGTAATTGTCCTATCAGCGTTGATTTTGGCCGCCTGCGCTCCGCGCGCCGCAGCCACCCAGGTGACCTACGAAAACATCCCGATGGCCGCCACCGCCAGCACGGATCTGTACGCCGCCCCGGCGCAAGCCGCCCCATCTATGCCGGAGCAAAAATCTGTCGTGGATGGTGGCGCTGCCGCCAATACGCTGCCCGATAACGTCACCGTGCAAACCGGCGCAGAGGCGCTAACCGGCGCGCAAAGCGACCGGATGATCATCAAGAATGCCGAAGTCAAGCTGTTGGTGCAAGACACCGATACCGCCATTGACCGCAGCATGCAGGTCATCAGCGACGTGGGCGGCTACATCATTTCATCGCGGGTCTGGTACCAGGAAGCCAACGGCGAAAATTACAAGTATTCCAGCATCAGCCTCGGCGTGCCGGTTGATCAATTCGAAACGGCCATGCGCCGCCTGCGCGGCCTGGCTCTGCGCGTGCTGGACGAAAACGCATCCGGTCAGGATGTGACCAGCGAGTATGTCGATTTGCAATCGCAGTTGGGCAACCTGGAAGCCACGCGCGACCGCATCCGCAGTTTTTTGGATAATGCCAAATCAGTGGAAGAATCGCTGCGCATCAACCAGGAATTGACCAATATTGAAGGCCAGATTGAACAGGTGAAGGGCCGCATGAACTTCCTTTCGAACCGCTCCGCCTATTCGACGATTACCGTCAGCTTTGAGCCGGATATTCCTGTCGCCACCCCCACACCGACTCCCACCGCCATGCCCACCCCCACCCCCAAAGTGTGGAATCCCGGTGAGACGCTGCACGATGCGACCGGAACGGTGACCAGTCTCTATCAAAACCTGATCGAACTCGCCATTTGGGTCTTCGTGGTCTTCGTCCCACTGATTGCGCCACCGGCGCTGATCATCTGGGGCATCTATAAACTGGCCACCCGCAAAAGCCGCAAAAACGAAATCAGCAAGTAGAAAGCCAAAGAGAATCAAAAAGGCCGGGACTTTGGAAAGTCCCGGCCTAAAAAACCGGATCAAGTGGGCATATAGGATGACCCTAGGATGAGCGTAAGATGACCGGAGAACGGTGGACGAAAAGACGCAAAAAACCGCTGCCCGTCAACTTGACCAGATCAGCCCGGCGCTTCTTACTGGCTGACGAAACCATCTCCACCTTTGAACTGAGTCTCATACAACTGGCTGTATAAGCCATTCATCGCCAGCAGTTCGCTGTGCGTGCCGCGTTCGACAATTCTGCCGCGATCCATCACCAAGATCAAATCTGCGGCGAGAATGGTGCTCAGGCGGTGGGCGATGACAATGCTGGTGCGGCCGGCCATGACCCGTTTAAGCGCTTCCTGAATCAGGCTTTCGGATTCGCTGTCGAGGTGGCTGGTGGCTTCGTCGAGCACGAGAATGCGCGGATTCTTTAGAATCACGCGCGCCAGGGCGATGCGCTGTTTTTCGCCGCCGCTCAGACGGTAGCCGCGCTCGCCCACAATCGTCTCATAGCCATCGGGCAGACCGGCAATAAAATCGTGGATATTGGCAGCGCGCGCCGCCGCTTCAATCTCGGCCTGGGTGGCATCGGGTCGGGCATACGTCAGGTTGATGCGGATGCTATCGTGGAACATGGTCGTTTCCTGCGTCACCATGCCGACCTGCGCCGCAAGCGATTCGAGCGTCACATCGCGCAGATCGTGGCCATCAAGCCGGATGCTGCCGCTGGTCGGGTCATACAGGCGCGGAATTAGGTAAGTCAGGGTGGTCTTGCCAGCGCCGGACGGGCCGACCAGCGCAATCAATTGTCCGGGGGCGGCATGGAAGGAGATCTCCTCCAGGGCAGTTTCGCGGGCCTGTGAAACGGATTCGGGCTGCGGGGCGGCTGCGTCCCCCAATTCGCGGCTGACGGGTTTCCCAGTTCCCGCCCCATTTCCGCTCAGCACCGCTTTGACATTTTCCATGCTGCCATAACGCTTGACGGTACTGAGCAGCTTGGATTCGTCCAGGTTGTAGGTGAAGGTGACGTTCTCGAACAGCAGGTCACCCCGCACGGCGTCAAGCTGCGCGGCCTGCGGCTTTTCGACGATATCCTCGGGCAGGTCGATGACTTCAAAGACGCGCTCAAAACTGACCATCGATGTGCTGAACTCAACCGGCGCGCCTGCCAATCCCTGCAGCGCACCGTACAGGTTGCCGAGATAGGAGCCAAAAGCGACAATCGTGCCGACCGTGAACGCGCCCTGGATGACAAAGTAGCCGCCCAGCCCGTAGACCAGTGCCGTGCCAACCGCGCTGACCAACCCGATGATCACAAAAAACGACGAACCGACCACGGCGCGGCGAATACCAATATCACGCACGTCCGCGGCCCGGGCTCGAAAACGCGTCACTTCGTCGCGCTGGCGGCCAAAGAGTTTGACGAGCAGCGCGCCGCCGATATTGAGCGTTTCGTTCATGTGAGCGTTCATCTGGGCGTTGAGATCCATGCCCTGGCGGGCGATGTCACGCAGCCGGTCGCCCAGCTGGCGCGCCGCCAGGATAAAGAGCGGCAAAATCAGCACGCTGACGATGGTCAGCCGCCACTCAAGCGTGAGCATGACTGCCAGGATGGCAACCGTCTGGACGATATTGGTGACGATACCGGTGATGGTGTTGCTGATGGCATTTTGCGCGCCGACCACGTCATTGTTCAGGCGGCTCATCAGCTCGCCGACTTTGGTGTTGGTGAAAAAGCGCAGGCTCATGCGCTGCAGCCGGGCAAAGAGCGCCACGCGCAAATCGTAGATGACGCCTTCGCCGACCGCCACATTCAGCCGTCGCTGGAGAATCCCGACGCCGCCGTTGAGAATGGGCAGAATCAACAGGGACAAGGCCAGCATGATTAATTGGTTAATGCTTTTTGACGGCAGGACGACATCGATCAGGTTTCTGAAAATGAGCGGTGAAATCAAGGAAAGTCCGCTGCTGATCAGAATCGTGACCAGCATCCCGCTAATCTGTCCCCAGTACGGGCGGGCATAGGTCAGCACGCGCAGGAGTAATTCTTTGGTTACTTTATGGGGCTTTTCATCCCCCGAACGAACAAACGCGAGCCATCCGCCACCGTGCATGATTTTCTCCAGTAAAAGGGTAAGCGTAAATGAATACGCCTCTATTGTGCCCTTTTCTATCCGATTTGGCAACCAGTCGAAGGGTTGGGTTAATGAAAGTCAAATGGGAATGTGTCGTTTCAGTCCGCTAATCCCCCAAAACCTGCTTTATCTGAGTTTATCTGTGGTTAAAAATACGCAACTGTGTGGGGCTGACGGAAAACAGCTGCTTTCCGCCAGCCCCAGATAGACAACTCGCCGCGCTTAGAACTCAATCCCGGGCTGCGCGAGCATCCCTTTTTGGTGGGGATGCTTGATTTCGAGCACTTCTGTCACCAGATCAGCGATTTCGAGCAAAGGCTCGGGCGCATGACGCCCCGTAATGACCAGGTGCAGGTTTTCGGGGCGGTTGGCTTTGAGCCATGCCACGACCTGACCTGTGTCCAGCCAGCCAAAATGGAGCGGAAAGGTGAATTCATCCAGCACCAGCAGGTCGTAGCTGCCACTCAGGATGCGCTGCTGCGCTTCCTGCCAGGCTTGCTGCGCCAACGCAACGGTGACATTCATATCCTGGCTGTTCCAGGTGCAGCCATCGCCCAGCGGAATGATTTCCAGGCCGAGTTTTTCGGCGGCAAAATACTCGCCATAACCGGCATCCGGGCTTTTTAGAAATTGCAACATGCCAACACGCAGGTCGCGGCCCCAGGCCCGCAGCATCAATCCGAGGGCAGCAGTCGTTTTTCCCTTGCCGTTGCCGGTGTATACAATCAGCAGACTTTTTTTCATGATTAAAACTCCACGCCCGGCTGGCCTTGAATCCCTTTTTGATAGGGATGTTTGATTTCGTCCATTTCGCTGACCAGATCCGCGTATTCCACCAAAGCAGGGATGGCGCCGCGCCCGGTGATGATGAGATGCAGGTCGGCGGGCTTGTTCGCCTTGAGCCAGTCAATGGTTTCGCTCGCGTTGATCCAACCAAACTGCAATGGATAGGTGAATTCGTCCAGAACGATCAGGTCATAGTTTCCACTGACGATTTTTTCCTGCGCCAGCTGCCAGCCCTGGATGGCGCGGGCGGTGCTCTCATCAATATCCTTGGAAAGCCAGGTGAAGCCATCGCCGCTGATGTGCCACTCGATGCCGAGCTTTTGGGCGGCTTTGACTTCGCCCCATTTGCCGGTCCCGGCCTTGATGAATTGAATCACGCAGACGCGCATGCCGCGTCCCCAGGCCCGCAAGAGCGCGCCAAAGGCGGCGGTTGACTTGCCTTTCCCGTTGCCAGTATTAACAATGACCAATCCTGTGCTCATAATCCATCCTATGTGATTTGTTGCTTCAGCCAGGCTGCCGTTTCCATCATGGACGGGCCGTCATGGATGATGTTTTGTCCGCGAGTGACGTCCGAGACAATCACGCGCAAATTCCAGCCGCGCTCTTTTTGCAGGAAATTAACGTCAATAGGATAGTCGGGTTCAGAGAAACTGAGCAGAATCTCGGGCTGCGCGCGTTCCGCCGCGGCAATATCCAGCGGCAGGTATCCCTGGCGGTGAGCGCCGAAAATATTTTCGCCGCCCGCCGCGGTGATGATATCATGGATGAAAGTGAAGCCGCCCACCATGCGGACGTGTTTTCCGAGCCAGCATTCAGCGTAGACTCGCGGCCTGGGTAACGGCGCCGCAGTTTCCAGGTCCAGGAAGAAGCGGCTCCAGCGCTGAGTCAGGGCGCGGGCGGAGTCGACTTCATCCAGCAGCGCACCGAGCGTGGTCACGTTTTCCAGGATGCCGTGCAGGCTGTTTGGCAGCGGACAGGGATAGACAGGAAAGCCGTGCTCGGAGAGTTTCCTGCCCAAACCACGCTGGACGCCGGTGGTGGTCAGAATTAAATCAGGTTCAAGCTGTTTGATTTGGTTTTCATCAACCTGCAGGTAATCGCCGACGACGGGAACCGTCAGGTTGGGCACATAGCGAGAACAGTAGGCTGAGACACCGACAACCTGCGCACCGTAGCCCATTTCGAAAAGCGCCTCGGTCAGCCCGGATACCAGGCTGATAATGCGCTTCGGTTTGGCGGACAGGTTGACGAAGCTTCCCAGAGAATCACAGTAGACGCGTAAAGAGTCGGACATATTGCTCCAATATTACGATCGGCAGAGCTTTCTATTGAACGACAGCCAGTTCGGGGTGCAGAATGGCAACCAACGCTTCGAGTCCATCCACCAAACGCGGACCGGGGCGGCTGGCGAGGTTATCGTCAAAGACAAAAACCGGGATAACGCAACAAGTCGGGAAGAGATAATGCAACTCAAAAAATAAGGGGGAAGCAACTCAAGAAAAGGCATAAAAAGAGACACCTTCTTAAGGATAATGTGATTGA
>CAILYI010000278.1 GCA_903838415.1 uncultured Anaerolineae bacterium
AGAAGTCCCTTGTGCGTTTGACGCCGCGGGGATAGAGGGCGCCGTAGTTCGCCCGGTCAGACTCGTTCTGGCGAAATAAAAAACCTAAAAATTAGTCATTGGAATATATGTCTATATTTTTGAGAACTATATACTTATTGGCACTGAGAATGCTTCAACTCGGCTAAACAAGTTAGGTTGTTTCACCATGAAAGAAACCAGGAGCTGCGACAAATGATGGAGAAGCAAGTGCTGATCGATTCCGATCCGGCCACGGGCGAGCGCAACAGGGACGTTGATGATGGGCTGGCTTTTCTCGTTCTGCTGGCTTCACCGAATATCAAGGTGCGGGGCATCACGATCAACTTTGGGAATGTTGGAGCGGATATTGGTTATGACGTGGCCAAAAACCTGCTGGAGCTCGTCCGCGCCGATGTTCCGGTCTACAAAGGGGCAAAAACAAAAACGGAGTTGGGGCAAAGCAACAGGGCGGTAGACTACCTGATTGAAACGGTTCGAAAGTCTCCGGGAGAGATTTCGCTCCTGGCCCTGGGCCCCCTCACCAATATTGCGACCGCCATGCTGCTGGATCCAAGCTTCGCGCACAATCTGAGGGAACTTGTGATTATGGGCGGTTCGCTGAAGTTCAAGCCATTTTCCATTTTTGGAGAGTTCAATTTTCATCTTGATGGGCAAGCAGCGTCGATCGCGCTGTCAGCGCCCGTTCTAAAAACGCTCCTTACCATGGATGTCTGCTCTCAAGCAGTTTTTCGCAAGGAACACCTGCGAATGCTTGAGCGCCACGATAGCCCCGTTTCGCGCTACCTGGTGGAGGCGATCGATCCGTGGCTCGAATTGAACCGCAAGGTATTTTTCCGCGCGCAGGGCTTTTTCCCCTGGGACGTGGTGGCCGCCGCATATCTCATTGATAAAACCCTATTCGACGAGAATCCTTGTTCGTTCTCCGTTCAGAAAACAGGCCTGCGCTCAGGGAGAATCGATCAATTCCGGCGCATAGATTCCCGCCAGGCAGTTGATGGTGTGGTATCGATCAATGTGCCTGCGAAACTGGATACGGAACGTTTCATGAAACTGTTCATCGATGGATTGCTGAAATTTTGAAGCGAAACCGCGATGAAACCACCCGCAAACGATGGACAACGGACGACAGACGATCCCACACGGGACGGTCTATGGTCTATCGTCCACGGTCCGCCTTGCAAGCGTGGCGAATGGGTGCTACGCAATCCACGCGGCACATGGAGGTGTTTGATGGCTGGAAAATATACGCCGCTTGAAAATTACTTGCGTGACCTTCCTTCCGGTCAAAGCGAAGTTACGCTTGGCTTCGAACAAATCGAAGGGCTATTGAAGAATAAACTACCGTCCTCCGCGTATGAAGACCAGAGATGGTGGGAGCATGAGACGGAAGGCAACCATCGCAACACCCGTTCATGGGCCAATGCAGGTTGGATGGTTGAAAGCTTGGACGTCCACGCGAAGTGGGTGAAATTTGTCCGCGCTTGAATGCGCGACAGGTAGCAAGCTCGGAGGATATACAACCTTCAGCCCACCCCGAAGGCTGAAAAAAAACAGCCGACAGCCCGCCAAAAACCTTCGGGACGTTCTATCGTCTATCGTCCACGGTCCGCCTTGCAAGCGTGGCGGATGGGTGCTACACAATCCACGCGGCAAATGGATGTGTTTACTGGCAATGCTCAGCCGGAATCCTTTGAAGTGTTTTCCTGTGAATATGCCTGTGACAAACAGCGAGTGAATTTCTATGTCTCGTTACGCGGCGAGGAATTATCAAAATCAGCCGATAAACTGCTGAAAAACGTAACCATATTTTCGGATAAGTGTTCTGTTAATTACCTAATAAGTATGAATTGCTTTGCCCTAAAATACGCACTGGAATGCCGGTCGCATGAAAAATTCTCTGGAAATATCGAACACTGTCTGGTTTGCACCTACCTTTTCAACGCTCATCCAGAATCGTACTGAAGGTCTGATGATTGTGGGCGCTGGAGCGTTACAAATGGGTTTGTACCTGGCGGGGCTGCCAGGTTGGGCTTGCCCGTTTAAGAGCTTGTTTGGTATTCCCTGCCCGGGCTGTGGGCTGACCACGGCCTCCGGTCAGCTTTTTCATGGACAATTTAGCGCGTCTTTGCATACTCATGCTTTTGCGCCGATCTTTGTCTGCTCGTTTTTGGTAATGGCGTTTGTTATCTTTCTTCCAGAAAAACAGCGCGAATCCACGGTAAAGAGGATTGCGGGGTTTGAACGGCGCACTGGTATAACCTCCCTGGTGCTGGTGTCTTTATTGATGTATTGGGTAATTCGGTTGGTTGGCCTTGTTTAAATCAAATTCTGTTCTATCACTCAAAGGAGAATAATATGCTTTCTGCAATCGGTTCGATCATTATCTGGGTTGCTGGTATCGTGGTACTGGTTAAGCTTTTCCAAACAGAAGGCCTCATGAAAGGTATTCTGGGATTGATCTGCATGCTCTACACCTTTATCTGGGGTTGGCAGCACATCGGCAAAGAAGAACTCAAACTGAAGACCTGGATGTATGTTTGGAGTGGCGCCATCGTTGTAGGCATTATTCTGAACGTGATTGGTGGTATGTCATCGGGGAGCGGCAGTTAATCGTACTTTTATTTATTCAATCTGACCAACCAACCACAAAAGCAAGGAGTGCTGTGCAAAACAGCGCTCCTTGCTTTTTTAAGTGATATCGCTTTTTTAGAAAGATTGCCCGATAAATGCGCGCGGGGACGAACGAAGACTTGGTCCCAGACTATGGAATTAAAGGGTTGCTGGCATATGGGGACTCAATTGATAATATCGACAAAATATCGAATAAATATAGACAAACTAACAAAAACGTTAAGTAAAAATATATAAAATCCGCTTGTTGAAATTTTACCAATATGATATAAAAGGTGAAATTTGATGCGTTAATAATTTCCAAGAAATCATTATTGTTACTAATTGTTATCGATCAAGCGCCAAGAATTGCAGGCAACTTTTATTAATTTCAGTGCAACCTTGTCCTAGGGCTGAGTAAAAGCATTCCTTACCGTTTATTGTTAGAAAAAGAAATCTATTATCAGTGCTTTCCTGGGCATCTTCATATGTCCAGTATCTATATTTTTTTTATTACCAAGGAGACTCACATGAAACACAACCTAACCAAGTTCTTTTCTCTGTTCCTGCTCGGTCTGATTTTGGTACTGAGCCTGGCTGCCTGCGGTGGCGCCCCTGCTGCTGATGCCGCTGCCGAAGCCCCCGCTGCCGAGGCAGATGCCCCTGCTGCCGCCGAAGCCCCCGCCGCTGAGGCACCTGCCGCCGCCGCGCCCGCCGGTGATATTGTCGCCCAGTTCACTTTCACCAATACCGGTACAGTTGAAATTTGCGAACTGTATCTCTCCCCGGTCGATACCCAAAATTGGGGACCTGACCAACTCAGTTCCAAGACAATTCCAGCCGGTGAAAAATTCACACTTAACAACATCCCAGCCGGAAAGTATGATGCCAAGGCTGTTGGTTGTAACAATGCTGGGGAGCAGGTCGTCCAGCTTGATATTAAAAACTAGCTAAAAAATCTGTCGCTCGATAGCCCCACTAAATCGTATTCTCCGACGAACTGCTTATCGGAGAATACGATTTAGTGGGTGACAGCCAGGATTGTAGGTTTGAATCGTTTTCGTTGTCCGTAAACGCCCGGCAATGCTCCGCGCAGACCGCCTTTTTTATCATAATTTCATCACTTCGCCCGAACAATTCCCAAAAGAGATGCAACGTGAATATTAAAAATAATTTCAAATTTCGCCTTCTCGTTTTAAGCCTGTTGGTAATTTTCAGTCTGTTCTTGACCGCCTGTGGGGATGAGTCCACGCAGGTTGACCAACGGCCTACTGCTGAAGAGCAGCAGCCCGCCCAAGAGGCCTCGCCAACCGACGTAGAGCAGCCCACCACCGAGGCAGCCCAGCCCGCCCAAGATCCGTCCGAGGCGGCTGGCAGCATGGTTTCTGACACCGGTTTTCGCCCTGAGGTGAACGGCTTCTCGTATCCCAATTATGGCGATACTGGCTATACCACCAGCGGAGAAACCTTTCCGGTTGTTAACCTGACTTCGGTTGAAATGCGTCGCCTGTTCGGTGATGCTGTTTGCGCAGCGTCAGCCGAGAGCGATGGCACTTGTGTGCTGACTCCGCCTGCCAGCCAATGGATGGATCAGAACAACGCCAGCATGAGTGGCGGACACTGCGAGGGTTTCGCCGTCTTGAGCCAGATGATCTATGGTGGTTTCGTGGATCCCAACCAGTTCGGTGCGGCCCAAACCATCGATCTCCAGGTCAAGGATAACGAGGCCCTGCAGCGCGAATTGGCTTACTGGTGGACCACCCAGGGCCCGATCTGGAATACCCAGCAGGTGCTCGCCCCGAAAGATGCCGTCGCTTACCTGGAAGCGGAATATGCCAAAAATCCCAAAAACGTCTTCCGCCTCGGGATCATGAAGGAAGATAAAACCGGCGGACATGCCATCACGGCTTTTGGTGTCCAGGATCAGGGTAATGGCATCTTCTGGATCATGGTTTATGACAACAACTATCCCGGCCAGGCACGTCATATGACGGTGGATGCGAACGCCAACACCTGGGAATATGAGGCCTCGATCAATCCATCTGTCGGGCCGGATATGTATAAAGGCAGCGAGACCAACCCGATCTTGATCGCTGACAACCAGCCCCGCTTGCAAACCTTCACCTGTGATTTTTGCAATACCGCTGGAAGCGCCAGTAAAGGCGGCGGTCTGGCTGCAACAACGGCACAGTTTAACGAAATTTGGACCGAAGGTTACGTCAATGTTGAGCTGGAAGACGACCAGGGTCGGAAAATTGGATATGACGAAAAGGGGAATTTCGTCAATGAGATTACCGAAGCGAAGTTGACACCCACCCTGGCCGGCCCGTTGAGCGAAGTCCCGCCCGTGATCGATATGCCGGTGGGCATGAATTTTACGGCCTACATTTGGGGTGATGACAAATCTGCCGAAATGCCGGCCTCGCTGGTGATGATTGGCAAAGGCTTTTACGTCGGGATCGACAACCTGGCTATGGCGCCTGGTCAGGAAGATCAACTGTATGTTGACGGCAGCGGCGATGTCATCAATTACAAAACCGACGCCCAGGAAAGCCCCGACATCATCGTCGGGATCGAGAAGCCCGGCGCCGATTTCGAACTGGTGCTGAAGGCTGTGAAAGTTTCCAAGGGTACCGATATCTCGGTCAATTTCGATCAGAAGGAAGATGTGTTTGCCTTCCAGACCACATCGGATGCGCCCGCGGAATTTACCATCTCGATCACCCGCATCGATGCCGACGGCAAGGAAGAGACTTTTGACACCGGTGACACGACCATCACAATCGACCCGGCCAAATTGATGTACTTCTACTTTGGCAAATGGGAAGGTCAGGGCAGCAATCTCGAAGTCGGCTATGATGAGAACGGCAACGGCACCATCGAAGACAGTGAAGTAACCAACATGGCAGACGCTCAATAGCGATTTCTGTCAGATAATATTCAAAACCAAGAATTTCAATTCAAAACAAGGAGATCATACATGGACATCGATATTCAATTCCGCCCGTCATATTCATTGGCAATTGTCAAATTGGCGCCCAACGAGCGCATCCGCGCTGATTCAGGCGCAATGGTCAGTTTTTCGGCAGGGGTGGAGGTCGAAACCAAGGCCGAAGGTGGTTTGCTTAAATCACTGGGACGGGCTGTTCTGGGCGGCGAGTCTTTCTTTCAGAATTTCTGGAAAGCTGGCGCCCAGGGTGGCGAAGTTACCCTGGCCCCTGATCTACCCGGTGACGTTATCCAGATCGATATGACTGGTCAGCCGCTGATGGTTCAATCCGGTTCATACCTGGCTTCAGAATCAGGCATTGACCTCTCAACCAAATTGAGCATCAAAGCCCTGAAGGCCGGTGAGGGCGTTTCCATGCTGGAAGCGACCGGAACTGGCAAGCTCCTGGTTTCATCTTACGGCGCGATTTACGAAAAAAACCTTGCGGCGGGTGAAAAGTATCTCGTCGATACCTCGCACCTGGTAGCTTTTGATGCCAGCCTGGACGTCCAGACCAAGGCCGTTGGCGGGATGAAATCGACCTTCCTTTCCGGTGAAGGTCTGGTAGTCGAACTGACCGGCCCGGGGCGGATCTTTATCCAGACGCGCTCTCCGCAGGCGCTGATCAGTTGGATTATTCCGCAAGTGCCGCAAAAGAGCAGCAACTAGGAAAAGAGATCCGGTGGTATGAGAGGGAGCGGTGATTACCGCTCCCTCTCAATTATTATTTGTTTGTGATCCGTATACGACAAAAGTCGTATCGGAGAAACAAGTCAGCCTATACACTTGTATAGGCTGACTTGTTTCTTTTTTCACAATCAATCCGCGTCTGGCGCGGAATAAAAAAAGGAGAATGCACATGAAAAACAATACCAAACTTGGGGTAGCACTGGCAATCCTCGGGCTCCTGGCAGGGCTGCTAACGTTCTACCTGATGGCCTCGCAATACAACCTGGTGATTGATGTCAAGACCGCCGCGGGGCGCACCGACGAAGCGACCTCCGTCACCATTACCTACGCCGTGCTCGGTTGGATTGGCATCGCGGCGGGGGCCATCTGGGCCACTGTACTGTATGGTTTTGTCCGCAAGGAAAGCTGGGCCTGGTTCTGGGGCGCCGTCGCCGCGACCATCCAGCTATTGGTGGGTTTCTTCCCCGCCATCCCCGCGATGGACAGTCACCTGCCTGGGCCGACGATGGCGGTTTTTGGAATCGGCGCCATCCTGTGGTTCGGCATGCTCTTGATCGGCGGCGTAAACTGGAAAGTCATCACCCTGACCTTCTTCGCCGGGATTGCTTACGTCCTGACTTTCATGGATGGCGTTGCTCCGATTTCCAAGTACACCACTTCGCACGATAACCCCTTCTGGAACGGCATGTACGTCATGTCGCAGCAGGTCAGCTGGTGGGGCGCGGTGGCCTGGGCGATTTTCATCTTTGCGGTTTTCAAGAAAAAGGGTTGGGCCATCCCGGTGGGCATTTTCGGCGCGGCCATGTCGATGATGGCGGGTTACCCGCTCGGGCTGCACAATGCCATCTATGAAGTCCAGCGCTTCTCGATGTTCCTGCCCGCCCCGCTGCTCAGCACCATCCTGCTTGTGGTCATCCTGCTTCCCTCCACCCAGAAAATGCTCACAGACTGGAACAACTCCAAATAATCCCCGTACAGCCCAGTCGTGCACTTTGACCGGAATCGTTTCAGCGACCTGTAACTCAAGATGAAACGATTCTTCAAAGCATCGAGCATGACTGGGCTTTTTCGGACTGTACCTCCGCTCTAGCCCAGATGTTTTGCAATGGACGATTAAAGATTTTTCACCCCCTGAGGAGACGATCATGACTTTCCAATCGAAAATCAAAAATCTAAAATCGAAAATCCGCATGTATTGGACGCTGACGAAAAGCCTGCAGACCGGGCTGCTGCTCGCCACCGGGTTGGCCGGTTACATGAGCGCCCGTTGTCCGGTTTTCAACGTCGGCACGCTGGCGGGAGTGGCGCTCAGCCTGTTCCTGGCGATTGCGGGCAGCACCGTTCTGAATATGTGGTGGGACCGCGATATCGACACCCGCATGCTCCGCACGCAAAAACGTCCGCTCTGCACCGGCGAAGTTTCTCCCAACGAGGCACTGCGCCTGGGACTGGTTCTCGCTCTGGCCGGAGTAGGCCTGGCCGTAGTGCTGGATGCCCTGTACGGGTTGATTGTTTTCGCTGGCCTGTTTTTCGATTTTGCGATTTATACGATCTGGCTCAAGCGCCGCTCCTGCTGGGGCATCATCTGGGGCGGGATTTCGGGCGGCATGCCCATCCTGGCCGGACGCGCGCTCGGCGTGGGCACAGTGGATAGTATCGGAATCTTGCTCTCGCTCGGCATCCTGTTCTGGATTCCCACCCACATCCTGACCTACAGCATGAAATATTTTGACGATTATCAGACCGCCGGAATCCCAACTTTCCCATCAACCTATGGTTTTAGCGCCACCCGGATTACAATTGCGGTATCCAACATATTTTCCTCGCTGGCAATGGGTCTCGCCGCCTGGAAAATTGGTCTGACCGTGTTACATCTTGGCGGGCTGGCGGTGCTTTCGGTGATCCTGCTGACGCTGGCCGTTATTAGCGTCTTCAAACCCACCGAAAAGATGAACTTTGGCCTGTTCAAATATGCCTCGGTCTACATGCTGCTCGCGATGGCCCTGATGGTATTCTGATGAATGAACTATTGAATCAACTGTTGAACAAATTCCCCTTCCTGCCCGCCGATAAATCGATTCCCAGCCTGCTGGCCTGGGGTCGTGGCGAAATGAAAAAAAGCCCCTTCAAGATCTGGCTGCGCGCCTTTCTTTTCGTCCAGTTTTCGGCGATATTCAGCGTCTATTTCTTCCGTGACATCGCCGCCGGGCATTTCCACTGGGAATGGGTGGGACTGATCTACCTGCTATGTTTCCCCGTCGGCATGCTGATGAGCCGCATCGTCCCCATGCGGGCGGATGCGGAGACCCGCGCCGTGCTGCTGTCTATGGATTTTGTTTACCTCGTCCTGATTTGGGTGCTCGTGATCGGCAAACTGATCGCCTCGCTGGACCCGGCCTGGGTTTTCCTGGCGGATATTTGCATGGCGGTTATCCTGGGGATTATGTCCGGGCGATTGGGCGGGATTTGTATCCGCGTGCGCCGGTATAAACTCGCGGCGGGTTTTCTCAGCCGCTGATTCTACGCTTTCCCGCGTTCCAGCAATTTTTGGGGGTCAAGGATAATGATCTGGCTGCGCTCCAGGCGCAGTATTCCTTCGGATTCAAGCGCACTCAGTGAACGGCTCAACACATCGCGGACGGTGCCGAGGCGGGTGGCCATTTCATCGAGCGTGGTCCACGAGCGGCGGGGAATGATTAAAACTCCCTCGCGCAGTTCGGCGTGATTCAACAGCGTATGCGCTATCCGAGCCTGGACACTCCGCAGTCCGAGATCTTCCACCAGCTGCACATAATACAAAACGCGCGCGCTCAGGTGTTCCAGGCAAGCCAGCGCCAGCGCCGGGTAGCGGCCAGACAGGTCAACCAGCGCCGCGCCCTGAATCGCCCAGGCGCTGACTTTTTCGAGCGCGACCACCGTTACCGGGTAGGCCGCTCCGCTGAAAACCGCTTCATCGCCAAAGAACTCGCCATCACGCAAGAACAAGGCGGCCTGTTCGCGGCCATCAGTGGCAGTCCGCACACCCTTCACCCAGCCTTTCTCGAGCAAATAGACATACTCACCAGGCTCACCCTCCAGGCAGAGCAACTGCCCGGCCGTATACGCGCGCGGAATCATTTGCCTCGCCAACGCATCGCTGACTTCAGCGGGCAAAGCGGAAAAATGCCGCATCGCGGCGAGGGCCTGCTTGGCAAGCGAAAAATCTGAATTGGCGGCGGTCAAGGGGCTGGGCATCGGCTCTTCAAGTCATCTCCGCCGGTCAGGCGAAAGCGGGAAACGTGGAATCAAGAATGGGGCGTGCGGCAATCGTATGGATATTCTACCCTGAATTGCTCTTTCATCTGAATTTTGACAAATACGACAAAAGTCGTACCGAAATATCTACTCCGGTCTTATCCTTGCTTTCGCGGGAACCTCCCGCGATTTTTTTTGTCAACCGGAGTAGCTTATGAATTCTCGTCTCATCTCGATCATCCGCAAAGAATTTATCCAGATCTGGCGCGATCCTCGCACTTTGATGATTGTGCTGGTCATCCCCATCTTGCAGCTTTTCCTGCTGGGGTATGCGGCCACCAACGATGTCCGTAACATTCCGCTGGCCGTATACGACCAGTCGAACAGTCCCGAATCGCGCGCCCTGCTCGAAGCCTACCGCGCCGCCGATTATTTCAAAGTGGCGTTTGCGGTCAGTTCGGAAGCCGGAATGCGCCAGATTGTTGAAAGCGGCCAGGCCAAAGCGGGATTAATCATCCCGCCCGACTATGCCCGGCAGCTGAAAAAGGGTACCGCGCAGGTGGCTTTTGTCCTCGACGGCTCCGACCCGACAGTGGCCTCCACTTCCCTATCCGCCGCCCAACTGATTGGTCAACGCCACGCCACCAACATTCTCTCTGAAAAACTGGCGCGCTCAGGGCAGGGCTTCTCCGTTCACATACCGGTGGAAATCCGCACCACGGTCTGGTTCAACCCCGACCTGGCCAGCGCCTACTTCATGATCCCCGGCGTAATCGGCATGGTGCTCTCGGCACTTACGGCCATGCTGACCGCCACCGCCGTGGTGCGTGAGCGCGAACGCGGCACGATTGAACAGCTGATCGTCACCCCCATCCGTTCCTGGGAACTGATTGTCGGCAAGCTGGTACCCTACACCATCCTGTCGCTGTTCAACATGTTCGAAGTGCTGGCGCTCGGCCACTGGTGGTTTGGCGTGCCGATCCAGGGCAGCCTGGCACAAGTGATCGTCATTTCGGCGCTCTTCCTGATTTCCGGCTTGGGCATTGGTCTGTTTGCCTCGACGATCGCCAACACCCAGCAGGAAGCCATGCTGACAGTCTGGATGACGCTGCTGCCAAGCATCTTTCTCTCGGGCTTTTTCTTCCCGATCAGCGCCATGCCCGCCGCCCTGCAAGCCATCTCCTACGCCATCCCGCTGCGCTACTACCTGGTGCTGATTCGCGCCCTGATGATTAAAGGCGTCGGCCCCAACGTGCTGTGGAGCGAAGTCGTTTCCTTAATACTGTTCGCTGTCGTCATCATGAGCGCCGCCACCCTGCGCTTCAAAAAACGCCTCGATTAGCCAACCTCCCAATCCCCAATCTCCCAACTTACCAATCTACCAACTTACCAATCTACCAACACACCAATCTACCAACACACCAACCTACCAATCCTCAAAGGAATTTCCCATGCAAACCAAACGCCCTCAAATTGTGATCGTCATCCTGCTCATCGCCGCCCTGGCTGCGGCTGGCTACTACGCCTATAACACCTACTTTGTCGCACCTGCGGCCAGCGGCGCCCTGACCGCTTCCGGCACTGTGGAAGCCGCTGAAGTGTTGATCGCCCCCGAACTTTCCGGCAAGGTGACCGAAGTGCTGGTCAGCGAAGGCGACCAGGTCAAAGCCGGGGATGTGCTCTTCCGCCTCGACGATACCCTGCTCCAGGCACAGCGCAAAGTGGCCGCCGCCGCGCTGGATACCGCCAAAGCAGCCGCATCCACAGCTGAATCCGCTGCCGCTACGGCCCAATCCCAATTTGACCTGACGCTGACGGCAGCCCTGGTCGATGAAAAAGCCAATCGCAGCGCCGATTGGACAGCGCCCATCCCGGCAGAATTCGTTCTGCCCGGCTGGTATTTTGAAAAACCCGAACAATTGACTTCCGCCCAGAATGAAGTAACCGCCGCCGGGACCGCGCTGGATGCGGCGCGCACCAGACTGGCCCAGGTGGAAGAGAAAGCTGCCAGCGGAGACTTCATCGCCGCCGAAAAGCAGTTGATGGATGCGCGCTCTGCCTTTGAAGTGGCCCAAATTGTCCTGGCAACCAGCGCGAGCGCGGATCAAAGCCTGAAAGATTCGGCTCAAAAATCCTATGATGACGCCCTGACTGAACTGAATAGCACCCAGAAATCCTATGATGATGCATCCACCACCAGCGGCGCAGCAGACGTACTGACCGCCCGCGCCGATCTGCGCGTGGCCCAGGAACGCAACGATACCGCCCGGGATAAAGTCCGCGCTCTGCAGACCGGCAGCCAATCACCCAAGGTCGCCGCCGCTCAAAAAGGCCTCGACCAGGCGCTCGCTGCTGCCGCGCAAGCCAAACTGGCGATCGCCCAGGCCGAAGCCAGCCTGGCCCTGATCGACACGCAGATCGGCAAACTGACCATCACTTCCCCCACCGACGGACTGGTCCTGACCCGCGCCCTCGAACCTGGCGAAGTGGTCATGCCCGCCGCCAGTCTGCTGACCCTGGCGCGCCTGAGCGACCTGACCATCACAGTCTACGTTCCCGAAGACCGCTACGGCGAACTGGCCCTCGGGCAAGACGCGCAAGTCACGGTGGATTCTTTCCCTGGCGCAACCTTTAGCGGCACGGTTGTCAACATCTCCGGGCAGGCCGAATTCACCCCGCGCAACGTCCAGACCACTGCCGGACGCAAAACCACCGTCTTTGCCATCAAGCTTTCCCTGGCCGATGCGGATGGAAAACTCAAACCCGGCATGCCCGCGGACGTTTTATTCAAGTAAATCTGTCGCCCTGAGCCTCTTCAGGTATTCTCATCGCCAAGGCGCCAAGTTTTATCAAGACTCAAAGAAAAAAGAGCAATCGGATATCTACAAAACCTCCAACCCCGCCTGTTTTTCTGCGGAATGGACAAAAATAGATAACTTGGCGTCTCGGCGATTAAAAACGTAAGATGAATTATCTCTCAACGATTGGCGGTTTGTATGAATTCTGACAATATCCTCGTCCGGGCCAGCGGACTGAAAAAATCCTTTGGCCATGTCCAGGCGGTGAAGGGCGTCGATTTAAACGTCGCGGCGGGCGAAATCTACGGGCTGGTTGGTTCGGATGGGGCTGGCAAAACCACCACCATGCGCATGCTAGTCGGCGCGCTGCTGCCCACCAGCGGCGAGGCCAGTATCTGTGGCTACAGCGTGAGAACCCAGGTGGAAAATGCCCGCGCCCAGATCGGGTATCTTTCGCAGCGTTTTTCGCTCTACGAAGACCTGACCGTGCTGGAAAATATCCGCTTTTTTGCCGAAATGCGCGGGTTGAAGCCGGACGAGTGGCTGCCGCGCTCGCTGGAAATCCTGGAATTTGTGGGGCTGGCGAAATTCCAGCAGCGCCGCGCCGGGCAGCTTTCGGGCGGGATGAAGCAAAAGCTGGGGCTGGCCTCGGCGCTGGTAACGCGCCCGCGCCTGCTGCTGCTCGACGAACCGACCACCGGCGTCGACCCGGTCACCCGCCAGGATTTCTGGCAACTCATCATTAAACTTGTTTCGGCCCCCGCGTCTGACTCTTCCCCTATTTTCGAAGAAAATGGGGGAAGCCGGATGGGGGCGGGCGTCTCCGTCATCATCTCTACCCCCTACATGGATGAAGCCGCGCGCTGTCATCGTATCGGATTCATGCAAAAAGGCGAAATCAGCGTGGAAGGCACGCCCGGCCAACTGCGCGGCCTGCTCAACCAGCGCATTCTCGAACTGCGCGGCAGTCCGCTGCCCCTACTCAAAGACTTGAGCGCCCAAACGGCAAACGTGGAAGATGTGCGCGCCTTTGGCGACCGGCTGCACCTGCGCGTCAGGGAGGGCCAGTCTGAATCCGTCATCAAAAACCTGGAAAAGGTTATCCCGGCGGGCGGCGGGAATTTCCTTGGCGCGCGCGCCATTCCCTCCTCGCTGGAGGATATTTTTATCTACCTATCGGAGCGCGAACATGAACCTGCCTGAACCCGTGATTATGGTTGACCATCTCACCCGCCGTTTCGGCGATTTCGTGGCGGTCAACGCCGTCTCGTTTACTGTCCAGCCCGGTGAAATTATCGGCTACCTGGGACCAAATGGCTCCGGCAAAACCACCACCTTCCGCATGCTGCTGGGACTGCTGACTCCCACGCAGGGCCACGCCTCAGTGCTGGGTTTCGATGTCTATCGCCAGGCCGAGCAGGTGCGCGCGCGGGTCGGCTATATGTCGCAGAAATTTGCCATTTATGATGACCTGACCGTCTGGGAGAATCTCCAGTTTTATGGCGGCGTGTATGGGATTACGGACAAGGCCCGCATCGAGGCAACCGCCGCGCTGGTTGGACTGGGTGACCAGAAAAAGGTTCTCACCCGCGACCTGTCAGTGGGTTGGCGGCAAAGACTGGCGCTGGGGATCGCCCTGGTGCATAGTCCGCGCCTGTTGTTTTTGGATGAACCCACCAGCGGCGTCGACCCGACTGCCCGCCGCGCTTTCTGGGACCTGATCTACGGCCTGGCGGAAAACGGCGTGACGGTTTTGGTCACCACGCACTACATGGACGAAGCCGAATACTGTCACCGCGTCGGCATGATGCGCGACGGCAACCTGCTGGCGTTGGATACTCCACTGGCGTTGAAAGAGCAGTTCGTCCCCGGCAAAGTCTGGGAGTTTTACGCCGAGCCGCTGCTGGATGGCCTGCACGCGCTGGCGCAGCTTCCAGGTGTCCTCCGCGCCAGTTTATCGGGCGACCACCTGCGGGTGATTGCCCAAGCCAGCCTGGGGGAGGCGGAATTCAGGAGCACGCTGGAACAGGCCGGGGTGCAGTTGAGTTCCATCCAAATCGGTGAGCCAACCCTGGAAGATGTCTTTCTCAATCTTGCCAGAAACTAACAAACCAGTTTGGTGTCGATTGCGGATTGGTAAAAAAACCTGAACCTGATAGTTCTACAAAAAACGCAAGTTTTAATGAGATACTTGTGTTGCAATTTTATAAAACTTGACAGTGATTCATCAGCTCTTCAGGAGAGACCTTATGTTACCCAACTGGACACAAACGGACTACAATGGCATCCATGTGTACCGCACGGGCATCGGGACGGGCAAGCCGGTGCTGGTGCTGGTGCATGGCTTTTCGGATAATGGGTTATGCTGGGCGCCAGTGGCTCAAGAATTGGAAGCCACTTATGACATCCTGATGCCCGAAGCGCGGGCGCATGGCCTTTCGGCGCGCGTGCAGCGTGGACAGCCGGTCGACCAGGTGGAAGACCTGGCCGCAGCCTTGCGCGCGAGCGGCATCGGGCCCGCCATCGTCGGTGGGCACTCGATGGGCGCGGGCATGGCCGCCGGGTTGGCGGTACGCTACCCCGAGATGGTGCGCGCTTTGCTGCTCGAAGACCCGCCGTGGTGGCTGGAGCAGCCCGGACAGCAGCGCCCGACGCGTATCTTTGACGAGAACAGCCCCATTGCCGATTGGCTGCGCGATCTACAAGCCCAATCGCTCGAGTCGAATATCGCCAAATGCCGCAGCGAACATCCCACCTGGCCCGATATGTATCTCCGCCCATGGACCGAGGGCAAGCTGCAATTCGATCTAAATTTCCTGACATCCGAAAACACCGGCATGTCTCCCTGGTCCGAACTGGTACCGGCCATCCATTGCCCGACGCTTTTGGTGACAGCCGACCCGGCCCAGGAAGCGATCATTACGCCGGAGTTGGCGGATAAAATTTGCGCTGCCAACCCGAACTTCCGCCTGGCGAACTTCCCTGGCATCGGCCACCACGTGCGCTTCGCTGTGCATGAGCCATATATGCAAGCAGTGAGGGCTTTCTTCGCCTCAGTGTAAGCAATACAACCGCCATCCAACCAAAAAACACGCCCCGCAAGGCGTGTTTTTTGGTTGGATACAACATCTCACCAGCGACAGTCGAAGCACAATTCGACTAGCAAAGGCGCAATCAGCGCGGAGCAGGCCAACAAGTAGGATATCAGCATGCTGGGAGCCCATGCTATCGAATTGCTGTACCCATTGACATTCTGAAATCCTTGAATTACAATACAGAAACTTATTGAACAAGTTGTTGCTTATTAGACAAGATTTATCTTGTTCAATAGTGTCTGGTCTGGTAGCGCCCTCATCATCTGCAACCTGCGAGATCGAGAAATGCCAAATCGAACGATTACCAGCAAATCCACTGAAAAAATCCCAGCCCATGTGCCGGTTTACAATATGCTTTATGCAGATATTGTCAATGGATTGTATAAGGATGGGTCGCAACTGCCCAGTGAAACTAGCTTAACGGAAAAGTATGGGGTTAGTCGAAATACTGTCCGGCTGGCATTAGCCATCCTTAATGAAGATGGTTTGATCCAGAAAAGTCAGGGGAAAGGCACTCTCGTTACATATCGTGGGCAAGGGAATCTGGCGAACACCCCGCATATCTTTAATCCCATCATTCAATGCGCAAAAGAGGAGATCGAGGCTATCGACATCTCCTATAACTATGGCCCACCCACTGAAGTTGCCCAAAGCCGCCTGGGCATCAAAGCCACCGAAATCGTCATGGCCAGCAACAATGTTTACTCTTCCGGCGGGAAACCCGTTGGACACGCCTTCATTCAAATCCCCGTCAAACACATCAACGATATCAATGTCAACCTGCATGCGGAGGATGAAGTCTCCAATCTGATCAATAAGACCATTTTCGAAATGGCAGAGTCGGCCAAAATGACCTTCCGGCTGGTTTATGCCGAAGAGAACATCACCACTTTTTTACAAATCCAGGCGAATGAACCGGTCATTTATATCGAAGAGATTCTTTTCAACGCACGGGGAGAAGGACTGGCACGCTGCAAGCTGTACTTCCTGCCCGATAAATATGAAATCTCAATCAGTATCTAACGCATTCAAAACAAGGAGCAAGGAAAATGAAAGAATATTTCAAGGTCAGCACCAGAACAATCGTAGCCACCGGCATTGGGGCGGCCATCTTCATGCTTTTGTTTATGTACGTCAAGGTTCCGTCGCCCATTCCTGAAACCAGCTTTCAAACTGCCTACGGTCTGAGCGCTTTCTTCGCGGCCCTGTTTGGCCCAATTGCCGGCGGCCTGATCGCATTTATCGGTCATGCCCTGAGCGATGGCATTCAGTATGGTTCCCCCTGGTGGAGTTGGGTAATTGCCAGCGGCGTTTCTGGCCTGGTTTTTGGGTTCAGCTATAAACGAACGAAGGTTGAAGAAGGCGAATTCAAGGGCAAAGACATCCTGACTTTCAACGTGATCCAGGTGATTGGCAATGCACTGGCATGGATTGTGGTCGCGCCAGTACTCGACATCCTGATTTATCAGGAACCGGCTAATCTGGTCTTCGTGCAAGGAATTACGGCCGCCATCATGAACTCCATCAGCGCGGGCGTTATCGGCACCTTGCTGCTGATTGCTTATGCTGCCACACGCACTAAAAAAGGCAGCTTGATTAAGAAATAGTAGCAGCATTCCACCGGTCGCTTTTGTTTGAACCATAAAAAGCTCAGACTCGCTCCCGTGGCAGAGTCTGAGCTTTTCAAAATAAGCGTTTTCGAGAAATGAAAAAGCCACAATGAATATCCGCTGGATTGCCATTCTCTGCGGGAAAATTGAACAAACAGCGGAGTTTTCCCCTGCTCCGATCGAATCTGTCAGCGCGAATGGTATCGCATTCCGCATTCTAAACGGATGTGCTCAAGATGAATAAACCAGTCATTGTAGAATTCCAAGATTTTTCTTTTCAATACTACAGCCAATCCGAACCGACCCTGCACAACATCAACCTGAAAATTTATGCGGGCGAGAAAATATTAATTGTCGGGCCGAGCGGCAGCGGGAAAAGCACCCTGGGACACTGCCTGAATGGATTGATCCCATTCTCGTACCGCGGAGAAATTCAGGGCAGCTTAAAAATAAAGGGAATTGAGACCAGAGAGCAAAACATCTTCAATCTCTCGAAATTGGTCGGCACGGTTTTGCAGGATGCGGACGGCCAATTTGTGGGCCTGACCGTTGGAGAAGATATCGCCTTCGCCATGGAAAATGACAATGTCCCGCAACCCGAAATGCGTGCCCGTATCGAAAAAGTCGCTCAAATGGTGGACATGCAAAACTGGTTGACTTCCTCACCCTTCGAGCTGTCTGGCGGACAGAAGCAGCGCACCTCGCTGGCCGGTGTCATGATCGATGATGTCGACATCCTGCTCTTTGATGAGCCGCTTGCCAACCTGGACCCCGCGACCGGCAAAACAGCGATCGAGATCATTGATGATATTCACAGGAACTCGCAAAAGACGATCGTCATTATCGAACACCGTCTGGAAGATGTCTTGCATCGCGATATTGACCGGGTGATTGTCGTCAACGATGGCCGGATCATCGCGGACATGAACGCCCACGAACTGGTTTCTTCAACCATTTTGACGGAGAACGGCATCCGCGAACCCCTGTACGTCACCGCGCTGAAATATGCGGGCGTCAAGGTCACCAGCGAGATGCTCCCGGGACATATCAGTACCCTGAAGACCGAATTTTCCAGGGATGCGTTGAATATCTGGCACAATGCAATCAAGTCGGATGACCGTCACAATACCAACCCGTCGATTTTGGAAATGGAAAATGTATCTTTTTCCTACGACGGAGCTCGCCGCATTCTCGATCAGGTCAGCTTTGATATTCGTGAAGGCGAGATGATCTCCGTGGTTGGGAAAAATGGCGCGGGCAAGTCCACCCTGTCCAAACTACTGTGCGGCTTTGAAAAAGAAGACCGGGGAATCATCCGCTATAAAGGAAAAGACATCAAGGACAAAACGATCAAGGAGCGAGCTGAAATCATTGGGCTGGTCATGCAAAACCCCAACCAGATGATTTCCAAGGCGCTGATCTATGACGAAGTGGCCCTGGGCTTGCGTCTGAGGCATCTCCCCGAGGAAGAAATCGCCCCAAGAGTGGAAAAAGTGCTCAAAATTTGTGGGCTGGCGCCCTTCATCAGCTGGCCCATCGCCGCCCTGAGCTACGGCCAGAAAAAACGCGTCACGATTGCTTCAATCCTGGTTCTGGACCCCAAAATCATCATCCTGGACGAACCCACCGCCGGGCAGGATTTCCGCCACTACACCGAGATCATGGAATTCCTGGTGGAAATCAACAAGCTGGGTGTGACCATCATCCTGATCACACATGATATGCACCTGATGTTGGAGTACACCCCGAGGGCCATTGTCCTGGCTGGAGGCAAGAAAATCGCTGATACCGCGGCATCGGTGGTCTTGACCAACTCCGAGGTGATTGAGGAGGCCAATTTGAAGGAAACATCCCTATTTAATCTGGCCAAAATGGCCGGGATTGAAGATGGCACGCATTTCGTACAGGGTTTTATCGACTACGAACGAGGGTTAAAAAACCGATGAACATGAAAGCGAAGCTCTTCTCGTATAACTCGATCGACACGCCAATCCACCGACTCTCGGGCCTGACCAAGCTGATTTGTTTCTTGTTCCTGACCTTTGCAGTCATGTTTTCCTATGACATTCGCATGATCCTGGGGGTGATGGTTTTTTCGCTGGCGGTTTTGAAACTTTCACGCATCCGGTTTTCACAAATTCGCCTGATGGTGCTGTATGTGCTGGTCTTCCTGATCACGAATGCCTTGATCTCGTTTTTCTTCTCGCCCGAACAGGGTGTCGGCATTTATGGGACTCGCCATAATATTGTCAATCTGTTTGGCGCCACCAAGCTAACCTGGGAACAGGTTTTCTACCAGGTCACCAAATTCTTCAAATATGCCTCGGTCATCCCGCTGGGCATCATCTTTCTGCTGACCACCAACCCGAGCGAATTTGCCTCCTCGCTGAACGGGATTGGCGTGAACTACAAGGCCGCTTTCGCGGTAGCCCTGACCCTGCGCTATTTCCCTGATATCCAGCGCGATTATCACGATATCAGCCTGGCGCAGCAAGCGCGCGGACTGGACCTATCGCATAAGGCCAAATTCTCAGACCGCTTTAAAAATTCATTGTTGATCGTGATCCCCTTGATCTTTTCTTCGTTGGACCGGATCGAATTGATCAGCAATGCCATGGATTTGCGAGGCTTTTCCAAGAGCAAAACCCGCACCTGGTACACCTCGCGCAAACTGGTCCGGTCGGATTACCTGGCCCTGGCAATTTCGGCTTTGATTTTCATCGCCACGGTAGCTGTTTCGGTTTTTATCAATCACAGTCGTTTCTACAATCCATTCATTTCCGGTTAGAGACCGGGAGCATTTGACAGGAAAAAATAGATATGAAGCCCATTTTAGTCTTTCAGACGGATTTTACTTATAAGGAAGGTGCGGTCAGCGCCATGTATGGCGTTGTTAAAAGCGTTGATCGTGAGCTGGAAATCTTCGATGCCACCCATGAAATTCCCCAATATGATATTTGGAGCGCATCTTATCGTTTGTTCCAGCCGATGACATTCTGGCCGGAAGGGACAATTTTTGTCTCAGTAGTCGATCCGGGCGTTGGCACTCCCCGCCGGGCTTGCGTGGCAAAAACCACGGGTGGCTATTATGTCGTCAGCCCCGATAACGGCAGCCTGACCCATGTCAAGCATTGGCTGGGCATCCAGGAAGTGCGGGAAATTGACCAGAGCATCAACCGTCTGCGCGGCAAAAACACCGAAGGGGTGAGCGTCTTTCATGGGCGGGATTTGTTCAGTTACTGCGCGGCCAGGCTGGCCAGCGGGATAATCACCTATAAACAGGTTGGTCCAGCTTATCCGGTCGATGAGATTGTAACCTTCCCGATTCTGGATCCGATTCTGGAAGCTGGCAAGGTGCGCGGCATTTTTGAAATCAACGATCCAAATTTTGGAAATATCTGGACGAATATTCCGCTGTCGATGTTCAGCGCGGCGGGCTTTGCGTATGGCGATCGGCTGAACCTGACCATCCGACACCAGGGACAGGTTGTTTTTAATGAGCGGGTGCTGTTCCATAAGTCTTTCGGTTACGCCCAAAAAGGGGAAACCATCATCTACAACAACGAATTAATGAAAGTCGCCCTGGCCGTCAGCCAAGGCAGCTTTTGCGAGCGCTATAACCTGGATTTCGGCCCCGAGTGGGAAGTCGAATTTAGCCAATAGGAGGCCGTCATACTAACCAAAGCCGCCGAGAAGGACCGCTTCTCGATCATGGAATACTGTTTGCCAGAACCCAATGTCAACCTGTTCATTTTGGGTGACATTGAAAACTTTGGGTTTGAAAATACCTTTCAGGAAGTCTGGTTTCAAACCGTGGAGGCGCGCCTGACTGGAATTGTTCTGCGCTACCATGACAACCTGATTATCTACAGCCATGACCTGGACATGGATTTTCAAGAAGTGCTGGCCCTGCTGGAAACCCGGACGATACGCATCATCAGCGGGAAGCAGAGCGTGATGGACCGGGTTTACCCGTTCGTGGCGCGTCAATTCTCAAAGCGGGAAATGACCTTCTGCGAACTTCAAGACTCATCCAAATTGGCGGAAGTGACCGGCGCAGTCCAGGTTGCCGGTGCAGCTGAAGCGCGGGAAATCGCCGAGGTTTACGGTCAGATCAGCGAATTTGCGGGTTTATATGCAGCCGAAGTGGACACCCGTCAGCGGCAGATTGCGAATCGCATCAGTTCCGGCGAGGGCGTCCATCTGTTCATCAAAAAAGACGGCAAAATTGTCAGTCATGCCAATTCAGCGGCAGAAACCAGCGTCAGCGGAATGATCGGCGGCATCCTGACGTTGCCAGCGTATCGACATCAAGGCCTGGCGCGCGAAGTGATTTCAGCCGTCTGTCGGGACCTGGCCCGAAGGGGAAAATCCGCCTGTCTATTTTACGATAATCATGAGGCAAGTGGCCTCTTTCAAGATCTGGGCTTCCAGATCACCAACAAATGGACCATATTAGAGAAAGGAATGAATGAGTAATATCCTGGTTTTACAAAGTGATTTTGGTTTGGTGGACGGCGCTGTGGCGGCCATGTGCGGCGTGGCGCATGAGGTGGATAAAGAACTCAAGATTTACAACCTGACACATGACATCACCCCGTACCATATCTGGGAGGCTTCGTACCGGCTGTATCAAACGGTGGAGTACTGGCCCAAGGAAACCGTCTTTGTTTCCGTGGTGGATCCGGGGGTTGGTTCCAGCCGGAAAAGCGTGGTGGCATTGACGAAGAACGGTCACTATATTGTTACGCCAGACAATGGCACCCTGACCCATCTCAAACGCTATGTGGGCATTACCGAAATTCGCGAAATTGAAGAATCCAAGCACCGCAGGCAAAATACGGAACATTCCTTCACCTTCCATGGCCGGGATGTTTACTCCCATACCGGCGCCAAGCTGGCGGCGGGTACAATCAGCTTTGAAGAGATTGGCCCGGCGTCGAGCGTAGAAAACATCCAGGAATTGGAAGTGGGAGAAGTCACCAAAACCGAGAAAAGCGTGAAAGGCAGCATCGATATTCTGGATGTGCGCTTCGGCAGCCTGTGGTCCAACGTCACCCGGGATGATTTTCTCGAAATCGGCTTTGTCTATGGAGACAGGATCGAAGTCGTCATTCGCAACGGCTCCACCCTCGTCTATAATAACCGGATCGTATATGGGAAGTCCTTCGCAGATGTTTATGTCAGCGAGCAGCTGATTTACGTCAATTCTCTTTATCGTATGGCGGTTGCCATCAACCAGGGCAACTTTGCCAAGGCTTACAGCATCGGGACCGGTATCCACTGGACCATCGAGTTTAAGAAGGTCGATTGATTTCCATACACATGAGAGGAAAAAATGACTGATTTACGCGTTTTACTTCAAATCCCGGCTTCGCGATTGGAAGCCATCAACGCTGTTTTACTCGATCCCAACAGCCAGGTGATGAACGATATGCTGGCGATCATCGCCAAATATGGCACACCCGAAGAAATCAACCGCAAACACCGTGAATCGCGCAAGCTGGAAAACCTGTTCAAGCAGGTTCAGGCCAAAGCGCCGGGATACATCCAGGATTTAAACTGGCTGATCGAACAACGTGACCGGGGCGCATTTATCTCCGTGGCGGATTACAGGCGAAAAATCCTGGGGCCAGTAGCGCAGACGACCCAATTTAAGGATGATTTCGCGGTAACGCTCGAAGTTTCGGCGCTGCAATATTTCCCCTGGGTGCGCGTCATGGCGGAACAAGCCATTGCCAATCAAACGCTGATCCCCGGGCGCTTTATCGCCGTCCGAAAAATGAAAGAAAGCGAAGCGGATGGCGATTTGCCCGCCATTGTCGCCGCACTGGATATCATTGGCGCATCCTTCGTCGAGACACTTGACACCAAGGGCACCGATGGCTCAAACATTCACCTGGGCGGCCCGGCCACCATCACCGGCTACTTTGGCGGAATCGGCCAGCCCAACGAACACGCCCTGCAGTGGCTGGACGAGTTCCTGTACTATTACACCAATTTCGGCGTCCAGCATGTGCTCAATTTCAACGCCGGAACGATCCTGCTCGGTTTTATGCTCTACAAACTGGGCGTGGATATTCAGTTCAAGATATCAGTCTTTTTCGGCTCAGACAATCCTTACCACGCGCTGTGGATTATGACGATGGCCAAGTTATTCAGCCGTGAAGACGGCAGCAGCCCGCTGATTGGCTTCAACTGGTCGAATTCGATTAACAACGAGACGATGGAACTGACCGCCGATTTCCGGCGGAAGCTTGGCTTTGAGAAAGTCGTCCGCTTTGAGCATCACATCACCGAGCCGCAAAAAAGCATCGTGATCCAGCCCTACAACCGCCGCGCCGAACTGGTCCAAATTGCCGATCACGTGGCAAATATCGCTGCCAAACACGAGGGCGGCGACCCGGAAGTGGATGTGACCCGCGCCCATCTCTCCGATATTCTCGATTACTTCCGCGATAAACAGGAAGTCATCGCCAGCGGTGATTGGGACAACCTGCAAACCAATTTCCTCGATAAAGTTGCCGCCTGCGAACACTCCGCCCGCGCGCTGACCGAAAACGGGCTGAGCTTTATCGCGGCCCGAAACCTGCATAAAGAGACAAAATAATCCCTGCCTGATGCTGCGCAGGTGCCTTGCGCAGCATCGCATCCAAAAATTACGGAACGTTTCGCCCATCGAACTGCGCCAACCATTCCCAAGAGCGGCTGGTGCGGTTCGATGGATCTCCGCACGCCCGGTTTGAGCAGCGCGGACCTGTTTGTACGTTCCTGCTCGCCTGGTCGATGCAACCGGGAAGCAACAGCCCTTGTCTAATATCAACTCCAAGTAGAAATGCCCCCCCTTGACCAATTCACAAAATCGCCCATTCAGTGTAGAATACTCCTATTCGTACTGAATATCTAATGTAGTTGGTGAGTATTGGCGTAACCAAATAATCCAGCCAATACCAATGAGTTTTATTCTCACTACCTGATTGACCATGGATTAGGGCATACAACTTCGTTCAACCAGGATAGAAGTCGCGGCGCAAAGATACTTTTGCATCACAACAATCCTGATTAGTTGGACGATTGTTTTTTTCCAAACAATTTTTGAGCTATTTCGGCTTCGGTTAGTACAGAAGTACTTCAAACAACCCCTTTTACCTTCACTGGCTTGTTCGACAACCCTATAAATTTGAACTCGGGCAACTTGGCTGCCTGCGCCGCCAACAGCTTTCATATTTTCACGCACCAGTTTTCCAAAAAGTTCTCTTTCGAAGAGCAAAATCTAGACCGTTATTCACACATATTCCCAGCTCTGCCCGGTGGTGCTGGCTGTGACAAATTACGTTGATTTAAATGTCCAAGCCAAGGGTAATTATTCGCGCAACTTCTCGGAACAACTGCCGTATTCATAAAAATGCAACCTTTTCACAAACCTAGAGCTTTTATAAGTTCATTTTTCATGGCATTGATGGCCATCGTGCTTGTGATTGCCCTACCTATGCAAAGTGTGCGTGCGCAACCTGGGCGCCAACCTACTTTTGATGAGGGCGATAACGCCGAGACTGGGTATAACCCGGAAACCGGCAATGTTGCCTTCATCGGCAGCGAATCAGCGTTTCCCATACCGGGCGACCCAACAGTGAGTGGCACACCCGAAGAAAATGCGCAAACTCTTCTCGATGCGTACGCCCCGGAATTTGGTTTGCAGGAACCAGCTCAAGATTTACTCCCGGTTTCCGAGCAAACAATTGAAAGTGGGGGCGAAGTTCGCCACTACCAACAGACCTATCAGGGTATTCCTGTGTTTGCTGGAGAAATCATCCTCAACGTGACCGAAAACGGAGACTTATCGTCCATCAGCGGTGAAGTCTCCCAAAACCCCACCCTGAATACCACCCCACAAATCTCACCTGAAGAAATCAGCCAATCCGCCCTGGAATCGATTGAAAAATGGTACCGGGTGGATGCCAGTAATTTAACCATCAGTGAACCCGCGCTGATGATCTTCGACGAATCTCTCTTAAAACCAAGTGACCGCGCCCCAGAACTGGTCTGGCATGTGCGCGTCAGCTCTGCAACCGACCAGCCGATCCGCGAGGTATTCCTGATCAATGCTCAAACAGGCATAATCAGCCTGCACTACAGTGAAATTGATCCAATCGGCAAGTTCCAAAACAAACCTGGCCAGGTGCAGCCCCAAAAGTTGTCCAAGGCAAACGCAGTGTTGGGCAGCCCGGATATCAAAACTTACACGATGAATGGGTCCAGTAACAATGCCAGTTTACCAGGGACTTTAGTCTGCACGCTGGCAAATCCCGGTTGTACCAATGGCGCGAATTCAGACGCCGATCAGGCTGAAAAATATGCGCTGGATACTTACAACTTCTATGCCACCCATCACCAGCGAGACAGCATCGACAATGCCGGCATGGCAATCATTTCCAGCGTACATTATGGCGTCAATTACCAAAACGCATTTTGGAATGGCTCCCAAATGGTATATGGGGATGGTTTTACTGGCGAGGATATCGTCGGCCACGAACTCACGCATGGCGTCACGGATTATACGTCGCAGCTTGTGTATTATTATCAATCCGGCGCCATCAATGAATCCCTTTCAGACGTTTGGGGAGAGTTCATTGATCTGGAAAATAATCCTGGCAAATCTACAGCCGATAGATGGCTGATGGGGGATACACTTCCAATCGGCGCCTTCCGCAGCATGAAAGACCCGACGGTGTATGGCGATCCTGACCGAATCGGCAGCCCATATTTTTACACAGGAACCGGCGATAATGGGGGCGTTCACACCAACAGCGGCGTCAATAACAAGGCCGCATATCTGATGGTGGAAGGAGGCGTGTTCAATGGCCAGGCGATCTCCGGAATCGGCCTGACCAAGACCGCCGCTGTTTATTACAGGGCCCAGACTCAATTTTTGGGTGCCGGAGCCAATTTTACTGATCTCTATTACGCGCTCAAACAGGCCTGCTTGAGCCTGGTCGGTGGCACAGATGACATCACTGCTGATGACTGCCTGCAGGTACGGAATGCCGCGCTGGCCGTAGAAATGAACGTCAAACCATCCCAGGCCTTTACACCCAACCCGGAATTGTGCCCGGTCGCCGGACAAGAACCAGCCAGCTCTTATCTTTTTCAAGATGACATGGAAAGCGGCAGCCCCAAATGGACATTTGGGGCTACGACAGGTTATACCAATGACTGGCGCCTCGCTATACCGGGCATATCCAGCCCGACTCACTCGCTCTACGGACCGGGAGAAACCATTCCAAACGACAGTTACGCTGTCATGAGCAATTCCGTAACTCTTCCCAGCCTCGCCACCCCTGCGTATTTGTATTTCAATCACTTCTTCGATTTTGAAGTAGCCAATGTAGGTAACACAGCTTACGATGGTGGCTTGCTGGAATACAGTCTGAACGGTTCAACCTGGGTTGATGCCGTTACACTTGGCAGCGCAGGGCAGGCCTATAACTACACACTCTCTGCAACTTCCGGTAACCCTCTGGGAGGCCGTCAGGCTTTTTCTGGGACTAGCCAGGGTATGGTCGCTTCACGTTATGACCTGTCCAGCCTGGCAGGCCAATCTGTCAAATTCCGCTGGCGGACAGGCAGTGATACCGGCACGCAATATTCTGGCTGGATGGTGGATGATGTTCGGATATACACCTGCACAAGTCTCATCACGATTAGCGGCACTGCCGGGATCAATACCAGCCTGACTCGCAGCTCGAGTGTCAGTTCCATTCAGGTCACAGCCGGTGGCTCCGGGTATGCTTCAGCCCCAAGCGTGAGTTTCACAGGGGGCGGTGGCAGTGGTGCGGCAGCCACAGCGACTGTTTCAGCCGGACACGTAACCGCGGTGAACGTGACAGCCGCCGGCTCAGGGTATACATCTGCCCCAACGATCGGTTTTAGTGGCGGGGGCGGTTCAGGAGCGACGGCTTCAGCCACTCTGGAAGGCGCAGCCAACACGGTCAGCACCGATGGATTTGGAGATTACAGCCTGATTGTGCCATCCGGTTGGTCAGGCACAATCACACCAGCAAGAACCGGGATCGTTTTCACTCCCATTATCCGCACGTATACCAACGTGGTGGCGGATCTGATTGGCCAGAATTTCACGCGCCAACCCGCCACTTTTGCGGATGTGCCCTTCACATATAGAGAGACGTTGGGCGGCGTCAGTTATTACCTTTTCCCCTATGTCCAGGCTTTGTATAACGCAGGCTTTACCGCCGGATGCAACGCGACAGGCCCGTTATATTGTCCCGCAAATACCCTGACACGGGCCGAGTCGGCGGTCTTCATGCTGCGCTCAGTCAATGGCGGCGGTTACACCCCTCCGGCTTCGCCCAGCTACCCAACCGCCTTTCTGACTGAAGACTGGAGCACCTGGACCGGGGGCAAAAAATGGGCAGAGGAGATGTATTACGAGGGACTTACTGCGGGCTGCGTCGCCAGTCCGCTGAAATTCTGTCCGTGGGACAATTTACCCCGCGACCAGGCCGTTGTTTTCGCGTTACGCATCAAATATGGGAATACGTATGGAAAAACCGGCGGAACCCCTGTACCTGCGGCGACGGGAACCGTATTCGCCGATATGACCGACACCAGTAATTTATACACAAAATGGGCCGAGAAGGCTTATGCGGACAATTTGATTGTGTCGTGTGGCACGCAAGGTGGCAAGCCTAAGTTCTGCCCCAGCACCCTGGTCGATCGAGCCTGGGCAGCTTACATGATCGTCAAAGCCAAGGGTCTGACCCCAGTCCCCTACCCATAACGATTCCTAACGAATCCAGACTATTAGCAGGCGCTACCAGAGATAACTGCCTGATGAACACAAAAAAACATTACACTCAGGACATTCAATGCCACCAAAACCTGAAAATCGTATCAATCGCACATTTGTTTCGGTAGTGCTCCTGCTTATCTTGGCGCTGGGATGCAGATTCCCAATTGGTTTATCCGCCCAACCAACAGCAACTTTGACAATTTCACCCACACAAGGACAGGGGGATTTTCCTCTTATTTCTGTCCTAAACCTGCCGGATGGATCCAATATCATCTCACGCGATGGTTCGGAGATCCGAATCGTGAAGTTGGCACAACCAGATGGCGCAGCAGAAAACCAGGCGGCGATCGGCAAAGGGGAGGCGCTGCTAGTCTCACAATTGCCGCCAGGTACCTGGTTTACCGTTTTAACGCCAAAAGGATTCATCGCCCGGGTTACTTCTACCTTGGATGCCCCCGGGGGAATTATGCTGGTACATTACGACCCGTCAAACGGAAAAATCACGCTGGACTGTATCAGGGGGATTTGTCAATTAGGTCCTGACCTTGATCATCTTGAAGTTCTGCTTGCCACCACAATGGGCTGGTTGGATCATACCGGAAAATATAACGGGCCATCCGCTTTTGAGATGAGCGCAATCGAAATGGTTTACGGTGATCATCTTAACTTTATCGTCACTGGAGGGTTTGCGCCGTCGGTTTCAGGCACATCAGTAATCGCAATGACCCCCGCAGCGGTCAATGAAACACCAACAGTTACAAGTTCGCCAACCATGTCGCCAGATGGCACAAGCACAGAGTTCCCTGGTTTCGCGGCAACCGCAACTCAAACATGCAAGCTGTTTAAACAAAAGTATCCTGCAACACCCTGTCCATAAATGAGCAGCGCCCATTATTCAGCGTATTGGGTACATTTATCGTGAAACGATCCCCATTTTAGCGTTCATCCCGTTCAACCCGGGCAATTAACTGACCATATTTCCTTGTTCCCATTCGTCGACTCGATGACCTTTAAAATTGCGATTTTTTGCCCGGACCAACATATTCTTTATGACCTCCACACGTTAAATCGAACAGGCGTTGGGGGTGGTATTACGGTTCGAGTTCGGATTGCACTTGCGCTGGCAGCCCTGGGACACCAGGTCTCATTGTTCGTCAATTGTCCGGTTGAGAAGACCATCTCTGGAGTCGAATACCATCATTTTTCATCACTAAGAGAAATCGAAACTGACGTTTTTATCGCCAGTACCAGCGGTGGTACGCTTGACCTATCATGTCTGGCGAAGGTTAAAATCAAGGCAAACCTGAAGATATTGTCCATCCATGGCAATGTTCAACCGTCAGGCTTGGAATTCTTCCCTTTTGATTTTGTCTATGTTCCCAGTAATTTCATCGGTCGAATTGTTCAAAATGAATGGGCCATAGCTCCCAGCAAAATATTTGTCACGCAGCGCGGTGTCGAAGAAGAAAATTTTGATAACCGATTGGTTGGCGAGATTCCAAGAGATCCATTTTCTTTACTTTATGCAGGGCACCCATCCAAGGGACTGGAGGCTGCCCTGGCTGTCTTGCGAATTCTTCGTCAACAAGACCCACGCTTTTCCCTGCAGGTGTATGGAGGCTATCAGCTTTGGGGGCAGAAGGACGATCTGATTCTCGCCGATCAAGGTGTAGCGAACCACGGGTTGATTGGACAACAAGAACTGGCGCTAAAGATGCAGGCGTGCGGATTTAGTATAAACCTGCAGGCCAGGCAGGAACCTTTCGGGGTGGTCATAGCAGAATCGATGCGCGCCGGTTGCATCGTCCTGGCCAGTCCCGTCGGCGCCTATCCAGAAATCATCCGCGATGGGTTTAGTGGCTTCCTTGTCCCTGGTGATCATACTGCCCGAAGCACCCATGAATTTGCCGCCGGACTGATCCTACAGCTCATGCGGAACCCTGACTACCTGAAATTTGTTCGCCGGAATGCGGTACATTCACCTTTGACCTGGGGCTTGGTGGCCCAGACCTGGGCGGGACATTGGGATTGGTTCAAAAACAGGAATGAATCTGGTGCGGATGAAGCTGTACAATACATGCAGGGTTGTAATGTCTGTAATGGCAAATGGCTGCTGTTGGCTGATGGTTTACATTGCATGAGCTGTGGTCAATACCGAAAATCCTTCTCCTGCTGAAGTCCTTCTGGTTGTGTAAGTTTGTTGATTGGTAGTACATGGAAAAAAATAATTTCTCCGACTCCCGAATTGCCCTGGCGATTTTTGCACATGACGAATCTCTCGTGATCAAAGACACGGTCCAAGCTGCGCAAAAAGCGCTCAGGACCGGTGATGCTTTGTTTGTGATTGCAGACAATTGCACTGACGATACTTCCGTTCAGGCTCAAAATGGTGGCGCCCGGGTGTTGGTGCGCGAAAACGAATCCTTACCGGGCAAAGGCGCAGCCCTGTCGTGGTTTGTAAAAACCCATTGGCTTACCCTGAAAGATTTTTCACGGATCGTCGTCCTTGATGCAGACAGCCATATTTCACCGGATTTCATTGAGCAGATCAAAACCAATCTGAAGGATACCAACCTGGTGGTACAGTGCTTCATCCACCCGATTCACTACGAGGACTCCCCGATCAGTACGTTGGGAGCGCTTTCAGAATTTGTGGAGCAGTCGGTTTACGACCGCTTCAGAACCTTTTTGGGCTGGTCAATTCGATTGCGCGGCACCGGAATGGTAATCAACCCGGCTGTCCTGCTTTCTATTTGTCAAGATATAAAAACCGAAGTGGAAGATATTGCTCTCAGCCTTTTAATTGCCGGGAAAAACATAAAGGTAAAACGTTTCGATGCGGCGGTGATTTATGACCCAAAACCCACCAATCCAGCGGCTACATCAAGACAACGGGCCAGGTGGTTTCGCGGACAATGGAATGCGTTCTGGATTTATCGTACACAAATCTTAGAAATTATCGCGCGTGGCCCGGATGGCTGGTCGTTGATTGAATCATTGTTCTGTAAACCCCGCTGGCTGATGATAGCCATCAAACTTGGGTTAGCATGCCTGTGTTTTCCGTGGCCAGCGCTGGCCACTTTTTTTGGTTTCATGTTTGCCATGGAGTTCTTTTTTATTTTGCTGGGCGTATTCCAATTGCCGCAAAAAAAGACTTTCTTTAAAGCATTGCTGTATACCCCGAGCTTTGTATGGATGTGGTTAAAAGGGATTCTGCTCTCATGCCAGGGCCTGCCCTGGCTGCGGGTCAGGGAAGTTGTAGTGCACACGGAACCAATGAACTACAAACCCCAAAACTTATTAAAATCCACAAAAGGGAATTGAAAAACGGATCATCCCGCCAGGTCGATTGAGGTTATTTTTGAATAACAGAGAAATATTCGAGCCTACAACTATTTACGATAGCTCCAAGCGAGGTTTATTAGCCTTTGAAGAACTGCGAGGCATTCTCAAATACCGCGAGCTAATCCTTCAATTGGTGCGGCGCGACTTGATTTCACGTTACAAACGGTCAACCCTGGGAATTGCCTGGACCATGCTTAACCCACTGGGCACGATGCTCATCTTGAGCTTCGTTTTTTCCAACTTATTTCATGCTGTTAATGGATATCCCATCTACGTTTTGAGTGGCTTGATTGCCTGGACTTTTTTTTCACAATCGACAACCGCCTCCTTATCTCAGAATGTTTGGGGATCATCCTTGCTTCAAAAGATCTATTTGCCACGCACTTCTTTCACCTTGTCGGCGATCGGTACCGGTTTGGTGAACCTGGTGCTGACGTTGGTGCCGTTATTTTTGATTATGTCATTTACCGGGTATCCGCTCCGGCTGACGATGGTCTTTCTGCCAATTTCCATAACTCTCCTGGCAGCATTTTCCCTCGGGATAGGATTATTGTTCTCCACCCTGGCTGTGTATTTTCCCGACGTGGTGGATATGTACCAGGTGGGTCTGAACGCCTGGATGTATCTGACACCCATTATCTATCCAGCCGATATCATTCCGCTGCCGTATCGGCAATGGTTATTAGCTTTAAATCCGATGTATTATTTTGTGGAGATATTTCGACAGCCAATTTATGATGGCAGGCTGCCATCCTGGCAACTACTTTCTACAGGAACAGGGATCGCCATTTTTTCTCTCTTTTTGGGCTGGATTGTGTTTACCTGGCAAGCCAATGAGTTTACTTACCGGGCATAAGGCTTGAAAATTAATGAGTGCCCTGTTTAATGTGATCAACCTGGAAAATGTTTCGGTAAGGTATCGGGCTCCCGAGGAGCCGATAGGCTCATTTAAAGAGTATGCCATCCAACTTCTTCGCCAACGCGTCAGGATGAAGGAGTTTTGGGCGTTAAACAACATCAACCTTGAGATTTACAGGGGTGAAACTTTTGGCATCATAGGACGGAATGGAGCCGGTAAGAGCACCTTGCTCAAGGTTGTTTCGCGCGTTCTTGCTCCAACCAATGGAAGAGTACTGATTCACGGTCAAGTTGCCCCCCTGTTGGAATTGGGTGCCGGTTTTCACCCGGAGTTGACCGGCAGAGAAAACGTCTTCTTGAACGGGTCGTTACTTGGTCATTCTCAACGTGAGATCACGCAGCATTTGCCAGAAATACTCGATTTTGCCCAAATTGATGGCTTTATCGATGCCCCGCTAAGGGTTTATTCCAGCGGGATGGTTGCCAGATTAGGTTTTGCAGTTGCAACATCCTGGAGGCCCGAGATTCTGATTCTCGATGAAGTTCTGGCTGTCGGTGACGAGGAGTTTCGAGCCAAATGCTATTCCCGAATGGATGGATTTCGCGCAAATGGCACGACAATCATGTTGGTAAGCCACGATATGAACCTGGTGCAGACCCAATGCACCAGGGCCGTCTGGCTGGAACAGGGCACGCTTCTGGCATCCGGCGCTGTGGCTGATGTGATCTCAGCCTATCGTGGGCATGCGGATTAGTCCACATCCCACTCACCCGGATATTTTGAATTGATGGATGCTGGAGCCACACAAGAAAACAGGCCATGCCCCAAAAATTATTAATTGCAGGCTATTTTGGCTTTGGGAATACGGGCGACGAGGCGATTCTGGCAGCCATGCTCCAGGATATCCGCGAACTGCAGCCGGATTTGGCGATCGTAGTTATGTCCGGCGACCCAGCGAATACAAAAATATCCCATCAGGTCGAAGCGATAGCTTGGTCGGACCAGGCACAAATTGTCAGCGCAATAAAATTATGCGATTTTGTTATATTAGGCGGCGGGGGCCTTTTTCATGATTACTGGGGTTTTGATCAAGAAACAATCCTGACTTCGAAACATAACGGGCTTGGCTTCTACAGCAGCATTGCGATGTTGGCTTCAATTTTTGACAAACCGCTTATGCTGTACGCCGTCGGGATTGGTCCTTTAATCAGCGCAATGGGGAAATTCGCCACACGAGCAATTGCAGAACGGGCTTCTTTCATTTCAGTAAGAGATCCACAATCAAGGAAAGAATTACTCTCGCTTGGGATCGCCGACGAATTAATTCACGTAACGTCTGACCCTGTCTTCGGCTGGCGGACTTCTGAAAGTGACATCCAAATTAAAGGAGCTGACATACAAGCTGATCCCGTTCTTGGGGTAGCGCTGCGAAACTGGGATGTCGAAGTCAACCCGGAGCACTGGGAGCAAGAAATCGCCGCAGCGCTCGACCATTTTCTCAACCTGCACAAGCAGTCCAGGGTAATTTTTATCCCATTTCAAGACCAGGCTGAAACACTGCTGGATGATTATGGCATCTCAGCACGAATTCAGAGTTTATTGGTGCATTCGAATCGAACAAACATCATCAGGGAATCAGATTCTTTTTCAGAAAAAGCTGCCTTGATCTCCAGATGTGATCTCATCCTTGGCATGCGCCTCCATGCGCTCATTTTTGCCATTAAAAGTAGCGTGCCCGCTGTCGGGCTGAGTTACGATCCGAAAATTAGTCTTGTCATGGCCCAAGCGGGCATCAAGGAATATGCGCTGGATTTAAGCGAGATTACCGCCCAGAACCTGTCCAATTTATTGGATGCAGCCTACCAGGATCGCCGCAGGTTGAGCCTGCATTTACGAAAAACCAGTTCCCGCCTGGCCAGGAAAGCACACCAGAATGCAGCCTTCCTGAAGGGGATTTTGTCCGCATCGATCACACTCCAGCCGCCAACCAGACCCGCCATGGAAAAATATTTGGGACAGGTGGCCTTATCGCTTTCTCTGGCCCTGGAAACAAGCACGAATCAAACAAAAGAACTGACCAATACAAAGGCCAACCTTGAGCAATTGGTTAATTTGAATCAAATCGAAAACCTTAAACTCAAATCCGAAATCACCAATCTGGAAATAGCACAAAAAGGACAATTAACCATCCTGGGAAAAGAAGCCCAAGAAAAAGCTGTGCGGATTGAAATCCTGAATTCCGAACTTACCGCGATCAAAAAAAGTCGTGGCTGGAAGTTGCTCTGGGGCTTGTGGCAAACCCGTCTTTTGATAATACCGCATGGCTCCCGGCGGGAAAAGTTATTAAACCGACTATGGCGATCGAAAACCAATTCCCGGCATCGAGCTTTTAGTATTGCGGGGAACTACGCCAAAAAAGTATGCAGGTTTTTTTCCTTTGGCATGTCCAGACACGCCTTCGCTTTTGATAAGTATAAGCGCCATAGATTACAGGCTTTTTCTTCAGACCTGAGCGCTTTGCAGGTCCCAGGTCAAAAGGATTTGGTCTCAATCGTGATGCCCGTTTTTAATGGCGCCGATTTGATTCGGGAAGCGCTGGATAGTATCCTGAATCAATCCTATCGAAATTTCGAGTTGATAATTATTGACGATGGTTCTCAAGACAATACCC
>CAILYI010000279.1 GCA_903838415.1 uncultured Anaerolineae bacterium
GACAGCCAAATTGCTCACCCGATGTGTCCGTAACATCTTTTTGTCTCTCCGCGCTGACCCGCCTGGCACGCTGGTTAGGCTCTCGGCTGACTTTTGGCCCGAGTTTCGCCTGCTAAAAACGACTTCTTGCAGGAGAGTCATCAGTTATTCCGGAAAAGAAACCCCCATTTTGAACTACGAGCTGTCCATCAGTATTTATCGCATCGTACAGGAATCGCTTACCAACATCATCAAGCATGCCAGAGCGAAACATGCCTGGGTCAGACTCCGGCTCAAGCGCGAGTCAATCGAATTGTCCATCGTGGATGATGGGCAGGGTTTTGACATTGAAAACGTCCAAGCGGGGATTGGACTGGAGAGTATGCGGGAGCGCAGCCGCCTGTTGAATGGGAAGATGCAAGTCGAAACAGCCCAGGGAAAATCAGCACTGTTGAAGTTTTCTTTTCCGATAAATTAGCAACGTGAATGTTGTGCATGTGGAGCAAGTTGGTCTTGTCAAGACATCCATCCATTCCGGGTTAAATTAGAAAGGGGAGCGTTATGAAATCAGAAACAATCAATATCTCGATTTTGGAAGATCATCAAGGGATTATTGATGGCTATTTGTTCCGTTTGAAAGAGGATGCCGGTCTGCACATTGCCGGGATTTCCCGGTATGGACAGGAGCTCGAGCCCATGCTGACGGCAAACCAGACCGATTTGCTGATCCTGGATATGGAAGTGCAGATTTCCCCGAGCGATTCCGGCATTTTCCCGATTCTGCAATTTCTTCCAGAGCTGATAAAAAAACACCCCAACCTGGTTATTCTGGTGATCTCGATGTATTCGCAAATTGTGCTGATCGAGAAGCTGGTCGAACTGGGTGTAGCCGGTTACATCTTCAAAAACGATTCGGAAGCGATTCAGCACCTGGCTGAGATCGTTGTCACGCTCAAGAATGGCGGAACCTATTTCAGTCAGGGCCTGTTTACGAAGCTGCGTTCCCTGAAAACCAGGTCAACTTCCTCGCTGCTCTCGCCCCGACAGCTGGAAGCGCTTTCTTTGTGCGTCGCTTTTCCAGACAGCACCAGCGATGACCTGGCGATCCGCCTGGGAGTTTCCAGTTCGACGTTTCGTAACACGCTTTCAAGCGCTTACGAACGCCTGGGGGTGCACACACGCCGGGCGGCGATTGCATACCTGCAAAAACTAGGCTTGGAAAACCCCACTTCAAAATTCTGATTGTTTGTGAATATAAAAACAGGGAATTGGAAAACTCCAATTCCCTGTTTCCTAATTTACCAATTTACCAATTTACCAATTTCCCAACTTACCCATTCATTGCATCGGGCAGAATCAACGGCGCATCCAAAAACGGATGGTCGATGACCTTGACCGGCCAGCGGTAAACCTCGGCGATGACATCGGCGCGCAGGACTTGTTTGGCGGTGCCCAGGGCTTTGATCTGCCCGTTGACGAGCAGGGCAATCCGGTCAGCGTAGCGCGCGGCCAGGTTCAGGTCATGCAGGGCGATGACAACGGTCAGATTCTCTTCCAACGCCAGTTTGCGGACCAGGGTGAGCAGGCTCATCTGGTGCTGCAAATCCAGGTGGGTGGTGGGCTCATCGAGCAATAAGATCGGAGCCATTTGGGTCAGCGCCCGCGCCAGCAGGACGCGCTGTTGTTCGCCGCCCGAAAGTTCACCCATCAGGCGATCCGCGAGCGATAGCGCATCCACTTTTTCGAGGGCGCGCCGCGCAATTTCCTGATCTGCGCTGCAAGCCTGCCCGAGGAAGTTGAGATAGGGCGTGCGGCCAAACAGAACCGTTTCGAGGGCGGTAAAAGCCGGGGGCAGTTGAGCGCCTTGCGGGACGACGGCAATTTGACGGGCGCGCTCCGCAGGGCCAAGTCCGCTGATTAAACGGCCAGCCAGGCTGACGCTTCCGGTGGTGGACGGCAGGATTCCGCTGATCGTGCGCAGCAGAGTCGATTTCCCTGAGCCGTTCGGGCCGAGCAGCGCCAACATTTCCCCTTTTTTAATCTCCAGGTTGATGTTTTTCAAGACCGAGCGTGAGCCATACGAAACGGAAAGATTTTGGATTTTTAGCATGGGGCACCTATTTGACGATCATCGGAATTCCGGCAACCATAAAAATGACACGTTGGGCGGCTTGCGCCAGCCTTTGATTGGCCCAACCAAGCGCATCGCGGTAGATACGTCCCAGCGGATAGGGCGGGACCAACCCGAGGCCGACTTCGTTGGAAACGAGCAGCCACTGCCCGCCGATTCTGGCTTGCGCGGCGATCAGTTCTTCGATTTCAGCCTGGATTTTTTGCATGACAGCTTCGCTGGGCGAGTCTTCGGGCAGGGAGAGCAGCGCGTTGGTGACCAATAGGGTGATGCAATCGACAATGACGACTTCGGCCATCGGCGCGGACAGGTTTTGGCCGAGGTTGAGCGGCAGTTCGAGCGTTTGCCAATTGGCCGGGCGCGAGGCGCGGTGTTTGTGGATGCGCTCGGCCATTTCGCCGTCGCTGGCGGTGGCGGTGGCGATAAACAGCACCGTTTGGCCTGATTCGCGCCCAAGTTGTTCGGCGAAAGAGCTTTTGCCACTGCGCGCGCCGCCCAAAATCAGCGTCAGGCCGTTGGCGGGGATTTCGATTGGATTCATGGCTGTGCCTGCTGAAGCGCTGAGAGCGAGGTCAGAAAATCTTCCTCGGAGAAAATTTCGATGGTGAAAACGCCGCCATAGCCGGCGCGGATCAGTTCTTGGAGCACGGCGCGCAGTTTTTCGATCGGCACAAAGGCCAGCGAGCGATGGTCGCGTTCGGCGATGCCGTGGATGTGGATGACGCGCGTGCGCGGCAGGGCCTCGCGCAGATAGGCGACCGGGTCGTGGTTGTCGAGCCAGAGATGGCCCACGTCCACCGTGCGGCTGACGGCGACCCGCTCCAGCACCGGTTGGTAAAAATCCAGCGGAAAGCCTTCCAGGTTTTCGACCGCCAGTTTTTGCAAGTCGCCTGCCCAGCCTCCGACCAGTTTCAGCGAGTGGACGGCCTGATCCTGCCAGCGCCGCATGGCGTCCGTGCTGGCGCCGCCGAGCACGGATTTGCCGTCCAGGTGCAGAACGTACGCCCACGGATCAAGCTCCCGGGTACATTCAATTACGCGGCGGGCCTTTTCGAGCGAGGCGTGGCGCGGTGAGCCGTCATCCGCCAGGCGCAAGTCCAGCGGCAGGTGGACGGTGTAAGTCAGGTCATGGTCGTTGGCCAGGCCGCGCAGTTCGGCGATTTGCGCCGGGCTGGGCAGGTTGCTGGGGCCGTCGTCCACTTCGAAAAGCACCAGTTCAATATCCTGAACTTTTCCGGCCAGGTAGTGAACGTTGGGCAAAATATCGGCGGGGATGATGTAAGAGCTGGTTCCGAGGCGGAAAGGATAAGGGTTCATTTCACTCCCAGGCTGAAGATCAATAAGACGGCTGTCTCGGTCACTTCGACCAACATGCCGAACACATCGCCGGTGACGCCGTTAATGCGGGTTTTTGCCAGCCACAGGACGGCGACTGCCATCAGCAAGGCAGCCAGGGTGGCCCACAGGCCGAGATTTCCGAGCAGGATGGCCAGCCCGAAGGGCAGAATTGCGCCGCCGAGAATGAATCCGGGCCGCAGCCCGGACGCAAAATCTGCACCGAGGCCGCCGGGGCGCGCGATTGGCATGAATCCGGCTGGCAGCAGGCACCAGCGGCTGAGGCTGGCCGCCAAAAGGATGCCCAATCCGGCAGACGGCGCCAAGGAACTCAAGGCGGCGGCTTTGAGCATCAGCACCAGCAAAAGCCCAATTCCACCGAAAGTGCCCAGTCGCGGATCTTTCATGATTTCCAGGCGCTTTTCGGGTGTGGTCGAGGCCAACAGGCCGTCACAGCAATCGGCCAACCCGTCAAGGTGCAGGCCGCCGCTTAATGCGATCCAAACTGTCAGCGTGATGACGCCCGCCACCAGCGGCGTAAATATCATCAGCGCCGCTTTCCAGGCCAGCCAGGTCAATCCACCGATGATCAATCCCACCAACGGATACCAGAGCGAGGCGCGGCCGCTGTCGCCGGGCTGCCAGTCGTCCGGCAACCCGAAGGGCAGCGTGGTAATTAATCCGAAGGCGATGCGCAGATATTTCATGATTTGTCGCTTTTGACAGAAAGGTAAAGAAAAACTTTGGACTTGAACTCAGGTGCGCCTGATTTGCAACAAAACGGGCTGCTTTTAAAAACTTGGCGAACTTGACGGTTTTCTTGGCATCTTGGCGGTGAAAATATGCGCCGTGAACGGTTACAGTTTTTTCACCAGACACCCTGACCTTTGGCGCGGCGCATGACCCACAGGAAAAAGGGCGCGCCTGCCAGGGCGGTGACGATGCCGACCGGCAGTTCCTGCGGAGCGATCACGACGCGGGCCAGGATATCCGCCAGCAGCAAGGCGCTGGCGCCGCCCAAAACGCTGAGCGGAATGATTCGGCGGTAATCGGCGCCCCAGAAAATTCGGACGATGTGCGGAACGATCAGGCCGATGAAGCCGATGATGCCCGCAAAGGATACGGCTGCGGCCGTGACCAGCGAGGCCGCGATGATCACGATGATTTTTGCGCGGCGCGTGTCCAGCCCCAATTGCGTGGCCTGGTCATCGCCGAACTGCAGCAGGTTGAGGGAATGACCGCTTAAGATCAGCACCGTCAGCCCGAGCCCCAGGTAGGGAATCAGCGTCAGCACCGCAGGCCAGCCCGCCAGGCTGACTCCGCCCAACAGCCAGCTGATGGCGCGCCGGATTTCTCCGGTGGAGCGCAGCATCAGGAACGAAGTCAGCGACCCGGCGAAGGAGGAAACCGCCACCCCGGCCAGAATCAGGTTGGTGGTGGGCACGTTCCCGCCAACGCGGGCGAACAGATAAACCAGTGAAACGGTCAGCAGGCTGGCGAGAAAGGCCGCCGCCGGGACGGAAAGAAGTCCCAGCACGGTGTAAGGCCACTGAATCGACATCGCCAGAACCGCGCCCAGCCCGGCGCCGGAGGCCACGCCGATTAAATACGGGTCTGCCAGCGGATTGCGAAACAGTCCCTGATAGGCCGCGCCGCTGCCAGCCAACGCCGCGCCCACCAGCGCGATCAATGCGGTGCGCGGCAGGCGGATGTTCCACAGGATGGTGCGGAAGGTGTCATTCGTCGTCTGCCCGATCAGCGCGCGCCAGACTTCCAATGGAGAAATAAATACCGAGCCAATGGCGATGGATAACAATATTGCCAGGGCGAGCAGCGCGGTAGTCCAGAGAAAGGGCAGAGACGAATTTTTCATCGCGCGTCTATTTGAACGATTCCGGGTGCAGCAATTTCGCCAGTGTTTCCAACCCGTCCACAAGACGTGGCCCGGGGCGGCTGACAATGTTATCGTCAAAGGGAAAAACCTGTTTGCCAGTGACAGCCTTCAGTTTTTCCCAACCGGGACGCTGCCCGACGGATTCCACCGCGACGCCCCACATCGAATCGCCCAGGATAATCATGTCCGGATCGCTGCTGACGACCTGTTCCACGCTGACTTGTGGATACGCATCCTTGACTCCGGCGGCAGTCGCCAGGTTGACTCCGCCTGCGCGGTTGATAAGCAAATCGACAAAAGTTCCCGGGCCGACCGTCCAGGGTTTGGCCGGGTCGGTGGCATCCAGTTCGTAGAAAACGACCGGCTTGGAGGTGGTGGTTTTGAGTTTTTTATCCACCGCCGCAACGCGCACTTTGAGCGTCGCAATCAGCGTCGCAGCATCCGGCGCGTGCCCGGTCAGCTTGGCGACGGTTTCCAGGTTGGAGTACATATCCTCGATCGTTTTGGGGTTGGAAAGATAGTAGACCGTCAGGCCAAGATCTGCCAGCGCCTTGACCTGCTCCTGGGTGTTGATTTCAGCCGCCAGGACGAGATCGGGTTTGAGCGCCACAATTTGTTCAACATTGGCTTTATTCAGGCTGCCGAGCATCGGCAGGGCTTTGGCCGCTTCGGGATAATCCGAATAATCGTCGCGGCCCACCATCTGCGCCCCGGCGCCAATTGCGAACAGAATTTCCGTGTTGGAGGGCGCCAGTGAGACAATTTTTTGAGCAGGTCCGGTCAGCGTGATGGTGCGACCGAGTCCATCGGTGAAGGTCAGGGCGGCGGGCGTCGGCGCTGCGGAACTGCAGCCTGCCAGTAAAAGAGCCAATATCAGTAATGTAAACGTCAAATTGCGAAACATGCAGATTTCTCCAAAAGTGGTCTGAATCAAACTCCCCTGTCGATTGACAGGGGAGGGGGAGGCAGTTCAGGAAATGAGCCGTTCCCACCTCCTTTCTGCGAGAGAATGGTGAACCAACGGTTGGGTGGGCGACCTGACTTGGGTTTTGTTTACCCTTACAGTTGCGCGACAGCGCCGGACTTGCACCGGCTTCGCCATTGAGCCTTCCCATCCGGGGGAGAGGCGCCTGACCGTTATTTATTTAATTGTTATAAAACCATTGTATGCCTCTCGAGAAGGTGCGTCAATGGGCTGGCGCAAAATCAGGATGAATGTCACCAGCCCGGCCAACGCCAATAAACCATTGCCATTGCGCCCCAGCGCCAGCGCCGCCCACGGAATCACATAGACCAGCGCCGCCAGTTTATCGCGCCGCGCCAGCCAGAAAAGCGGCGCCAGCAGTAAAATGTAATCGTAATTGAGCAGATACGGGTCGATCAACAAGGTCAAAGTGGCGGATAAAACCGTCAAAGCGGCGGAATCTTTCAGGTGAGCGCGGAAGCGCCAAAACAACATGATCCCCGCCCCAGCCGCCAGGATCAGCCCCACCCAGGCCGCCACGCCGGTATTCGATTGGCCGCTGACCAGTCTGACGAGTGACACCGAAAGACTCGCGCACAACCCGCAAGTCTGCACGCCCGGAATATCGCGGTAGCGTCCCAGCGACTGCAGATACGTCAGCGGCCAGGCCGGGTCAGCCACGAAACCGGCGGCAGCCAAAAACAATCCGCCGAAAATGGTGAAGATGAGTGCGCGCCGCGCGAAAGGCGCTTTCTCAAAAACGAGCCACACAAACCCCGCCAGAAACAGGATTCCGCCAATGTGCGGCTTGAAGGTCATCAACAGCAGCCCGGCTGCTGTCCACGCTGAGGATTTTTCCCGCGTGGATTTAATGAACAGCGCCGCGCCCAACAACACCGGCGCGGAATACTGCCCTACAATCAACAAGCCAAAAGTGGGGATAAACATGATCGCCGCCAATGCCGCCAGGATGTGCGGAATCACCTTCCAGCCGGGTGTCAGCAGCCAGGCGGTTGCGCTAATTAGCGCCAGGTTGATCAGAAACCACATCCGCGCTGCCGCCTGGATGGGCAGCAGTCCAAGAAAAACCGTCGCCAGCGCATACCAGGGCGGGTATGGATTAGGATGAAAGGTGAAGCTGGCGGGAGTCAGCGTTTTGATGAAGGCCAGTTGCGCTGGATAAGCATAAATGGAAATGCCGTGCAGCAGCCCCAAATCGGTGAAATACATCACCGAAAAATCCTGGTAAAAAGGGATGGGCAGCGGCGCGAAAAACGAGACCGCCAGGGATATTCCGGCGGCGGCAAAGCTGAGGGCGAGAATGATAAAAAGCCGTTTCATGGTGAAGGTTTACGCGCGTTGATTCGCGGCCACTCCCTTTGCGCTGCGGAGGGCCAAACGCTGCAAGAGCTTGCCGGATTCGGCCCGGTAATAGTGATTGAGCAAATACCAGCTTAAAAAGCCGGGCAGGCCTTTGGGCGCGAAAAAGATGGTTTGTTCGAGCAGCGTGCCGCCGTCACAGGGAGAGACTTTCCACTCCAGCCAGGCTTCGCCGGGCAGGACTTGCTCGGCTTTCAGGCGCAGCGTGTCGGCGCTGAGAAAATCGACTTGAAACGAGTCAATCTGTCCCAGGCGCAGCGCGGAAGTTGTCAGCGACTTGACATGCTCGAAAACGGAGTCGGCGGAGGCCGTGCTGGTAATTCTGCGGTAATCCACGAACATGCCTTCGTGACTGGTTTTGATCAGGTCGGCATCCAGGTCGAGCCAGATGCGTTCAATCGCGGCGGGGTGCGTCTCAGCAATGGCACGGCGAACGGCTGTGGGGTAGTCCAATATTTCTATCTCGGGAAACAGGCTGAGGGGAGTCCGGTTCAGAACCAGGCTGTCGTTTCTGAGTCCATCCACCAACGGGATGGCGTATGAGTGCTCGACGGGCGTCAACAGGTCAATAAAAAAAGCCATAAACCAGACCGGGATGAAGGGCAGCAGCAGCGGTGCGCGTTTTAATCCGCGAATCTGGGCAAATTGCGCCATGATATCGATGTAGGAGTGCGTTTGGTGGGCGCCGATTTCGATGATTTGGCCGCGACAGGCCGGGACGGTCAGGGCGGCCATCAGAAAATCGAGCACGTTGGGGGTGGCGATGGGTTGGGAGCGGTGACGCAGCCAGAGCGGGCCAACCATGAGCGGAAATTGTTCGGCGATAAAGCGGATCATCTCAAAGGAGACGCTGCCCGGCCCGACGATGACTCCGGCGCGAAACTCGGTGACCGGGACGCCCGCTTCACGCAGCGCGTCGCCGCTTTCGAGGCGCGATTTCAGGTGCAGGGCCAACTGCGGATCGTCGGGGTTGGCCAGCCCGCCCAAATAGATGATGTGTTCCACTCCGGCGGCTTGGGCGGCCTGCGCGAAGTTGCGCGCTGATTGCAGGTCCACCCGGTCGTAGCCGTGCCCGGCAGACATGCTGTGGATCAGATAGTAAGCGGCGCTGACTCCCTGCATGGCGCGAGTCAGCGTTTCGGGCTGGGTCACATCTCCGGCGATGACTTCGACTCTGGGGAACCAGGCCCGGTTTTTGAGTCGCTCGGGGCGGCGCGCCAGGCAGCGGACGATGTAGCCCGCTTCGAGCAGGCGCGGAATCAGTCTGCTGGCGATGTAGCCTGTGGCGCCAGTGACCAGGATGGTTTGTGGCATGGAGCTCCTTTTGGAGAGATGCGGTTACTGGGTTGACGGGGTGTCGGGTGCTTGTTGCGCGGCGTGGATTTCGAAAGCGCGGTTGGCAATTTCGCGCGTCATGCCATCGAAAATGAACTTGTGAAAAGGCCACATGGCGTACCAGTATAAAAATCCAAACAGGCCGTGGGAATCAAAGTAAGCCGTGGTGGTGATCAGCGTTTGCCCGTTTTTTTGCGGTATCGACTCAAATTCCAGCCAGGCTTTTCCGGGGAGTTTCATTTCGGCGCGCAGGCGCATGCGCCGGTTGGGCGTGACAGCTTCCACGCGCCAGAAATCGAGCGATTCGCCCACCCAAATTTCATCGGGATGCCGCCGTCCACGGCGCAGGCCCACGCCGCCGATGATTTTATCCATCCAGCCGCGAATGCCCCAGGCCCAATCCATGTAAAACCAGCCGCGTTTGCCGCCAATCCCGCTGTAGGAGCGGAAGACACTTTCGGCGGGCAAATCCACCAGGCGCTGGCGTTTTTCGATGAACATGCCCTCCACCGTCTCGAAAACATAGGGCTGGATATCGCCTGCGCTGGTGACGAGTGCGTCACTCCAGGATGATTCGATATCGCCGAGTTCGATCTTTTTCAGGGCGTAGCGGACGGCGGTTTCAAAGTCGAGCAGCTTGATGGACGGGAAAAGCAATTTGGCGCGGTCATCGTTGACGAGTGAGTCGGCGTGCAGGCCTTCGATCAGCGGTAGGACGGTGTTGTATGTCACCGGCGTAACCATGTGCACCCAGTACGCGGAAAGGTGCGGGAGATAAAAAGGCGTGGGAATCAGCCAGCGTTTCAGGCCGCGGATTTTGGCATATTCCAGCAGCATGTTGGCATAGGTGAGACGGGCCGCGCCGCCAATTTCGAGCAGTTCACCGATACTTTCGGGCTGTTGCAGCGCGCCCACCAGATAATCGAGCACGTTGCGGATGGCGATCGGCTGGGCGTTGGAGAAAAACCAGCGCGGGCAGACGAGCAGCGGCTCGCGCTCGGTCAGGTAGCGCATCATTTCAAAGAGTACGCTGCCCGAGCCGATAATCAGCCCGGCGCGGAATTCCGTTACCGGGACGTGGCCTTGGCGTAGAATATAACCCGTTTCATGGCGGGAGCGCAGATACGGGGAGAGTCGCGCCGTTGGATCGACCAGTTCTCCCAAATAGATGATGCGCTCAATTTTGGCCTGGTCGGCGGCGCTGGCAAAGTTGCGCGCGGCGTTCATATCGCGCCCGGCATTGACCTTGCCGCCCTGCATGCCGTGGATGAGATAATAAGCCACCGCAACTTCCTTTAAGGCTGGGGCCAGCGTATCCATTTGGGTGGCATCGCCCTGCACCACCTCGACACGTTCCAGCCAGGGACGGCCCTGCAGGCGCGCTGGATCGCGCGCTAATACGCGGACGGTGTAGCCCGCTTCGAGCAGGCGCGGAATCAGTCGTCCGCCAACATACCCGCTGGCGCCGGTGACGAGGATCAGTTTATTTTCTGGTTGGGTAATGGGTGTTACGCTGGATGTCATGTCAGTCCTGAATTCTTATAAATGCGGTACAAATTAATGTATTTTATCAACAAGCCGCTTGATTCCGAGAAATTCATTCCAGCAGGTTTGCCCGATACCGTGCCCAAGCTGATTTTGCTGTAAAATCAGATGGTGAAAAGTACCCTTGTCGAACAGATTTCCAGGTCACCGCTGTTGTGGATTTGCAGCGCTTTTTTGGTGGGCATCGTCCTCGCCAGTTTGTGGCCGTTAAATACGCTGATCTGGTTCGGATTGGCCTTTTTCGCCATGCTGGTGGCGTTGGTGCTGCGCCGTCTTCGTCCGCAGTGGACTTTGGCCATTCTGCTCCTGCCCGGTTTTCTGTTTCTCGGCGCGGCGCGCTACCAGATGGCTCAGCCGCGCATTACCCCTTCTTATATCGCCTATTACAACGACAACGTCCATAAAGCCTATGTCACCGGCATTTTGCTTGAGCCGCCCGATCAACGCGATACCTATCTCAATCTGCACATGCAGGTCGAATCCATCGACTTTGACAAAGGCGAAATCCCCGTCAGCGGCGAGATGCTCATCCGTTTGACGAATGAGTACGCGCTCAGTTACGGTCAGCGCGTGCGTGTGCGCGGATTCATCCAGACTCCGCCCGAGAATGAAGATTTCTCGTACCGCGATTATCTGGCCATGCAGGGCATCCATTCCATTTTACGGACGAATAAAATCACGGTGCTGCCCGTCAGCGACATCAACCCGTTTTGGGCTTTCATGTACCGGCTGAAAAACAGCCTGCTCAAACGCGTCTACATGATTTTCCCCGAACCTGAAGCCTCGCTGTTGGCCGGAATTTTGCTCGGCGTGGATAACAACATCCCGGCTGATGTGCAGCAGGCCTTCAAAAATACCGGCACCTCGCACATTATCGCCATTTCAGGCTTTAACATTGCCATCATCGCCGGTATTTTCGTGACCCTGTTCAGCCGTTTCTTTGGCAAGAATCTCGGCGCAATCCTGGCCATTCTCAGCATCAGCTTTTATACCTTATTGGTGGGAGCAAGCGCCTCGGTGGTGCGCGCTGCCATCATGGGCGTGCTTTCCATTATCGCCATGCAGTTTGGACGGCGCAACCTGGCCTTGATTGCGCTGGCCGGGTCGGCCTTTGTCATGGCGCTCTTCAATCCTTTTGTTTTGTGGGATGTTGGTTTTCAACTGTCCTTTGCGGCCACGCTCGGGCTGGTATTATACGCCCAGCCCATGCAGGATGCCGTCACCGCTTTTCTGATTCACTACTACCCCTTATCAAGCGTTGAAAAATTTGTCGCCCCGTTTTCCGATTACTTCCTGCTGACTCTGGCCGCCCAAATCACCACGCTGCCGATCACCATTTATCACTTTGGGCGCATGTCGCTGGTTTCGTTTATTGCAAATCCGGTTGTCCTGCCGCCTCAACCGGCGGTGATGGTGCTCAGCGGGCTGGCGGTGCTGCTCAGCCGCATCTACCTGCCGTTGGGACAGGTCATGGCTTGGGTGGCGTGGCCGTTTGCCGCTTACACCATCCGCATGGTGGAATTTTTTAATGGATTCCCGGGCGCAGTCCTGATCCTGGGCGATTTCAGCCTGCTGGCTGTGATCCTGATTTACGGGCTTTTGATCGGACTCACCTTTGCCTGGGATCGCGTTAAGGGAGTTTTCACGCCCTTTGTGCTGATCTCCCTGCTGGCGGTGTTCAGCTTCCTGACCTGGCGTTCCGTTGTCAACGCCTCGGATGGCCGTTTGCATCTCACTTTTCTGGATGTGGGTTCTTCGGATGCGGTGCTGATCAAAACCCCCACCGGACGGTTTGTGCTGATCAATGGTGGCGCCAGCCCCTCCGCGTTGGCGGATGCGCTCGGACGGCGGATTCCGCCCTTCAGCCGCGGTATCGACTATCTGGTGGTGGCCTCCACGCAGGAGAATCAAGTCGCTGCGCTGCCGCGGACGCTGGAACAATACCGGCCGAAGTTGGTGTTGTGGTCCGGCAACAATCAGGCTTCGTTTTCTTCCCAATTGCTGGGAACGTGGCTGACTCAAAACCGTGTTCCGCTGCGGCTGGCGCGCCCTGGCGATGCGCTTGATTTGGGCGGCGGAGCGAAGTTGACCGTTTTGGCGGTTTCTGCCCGCGGCGCAATCCTCAGCGTGGAAATGGGAGGCTTCAAAGCCTTGTTACCGGTCGGTGTGAACCTTGACGCTTTAACGGCATTAAATAACGGCCAGGGTCTCGGCCCGCTGACTGCGCTGCTGCTTTCTGAAAGCGGCTACGCCCCGGCCAATCCGCCCGAGTGGCTGGCGAATCTCAAACCGCAGCTGACGATTCTGAGCGTCGCGGCGGGCGACCCGGATGGTCTGCCCGCGCCGGAACTTGTCACAGCGCAGAAAAATGTCAATTTAATGCGCACAGATGTTAACGGGTGGATTGATCTTGCCAGTGACGGCCAGGGCTTGTGGATCTCTGTCGAACGAAAATAAACCCACAGCCGGGAAAATCATCGATTTTGTACATCCAATAATGACAATCATCACTGTATTCGACCACATCGGAATGCTATAATTCTGCCGATCATTATCCAAAGGAGAAAAAAATGACTTACCAATTGGTGAAAGTGCCCGAAGGTGGGGCAAAAATCAGTATCAAAGATGGCAAGCTTCAGGTTCCTGATAACCCGATTCTGCCATTCATCGAAGGTGATGGCACCGGGCGTGACATTTGGCGCGCGTCGGTGCGCGTGTTTGACGCGGCTGTGGAGAAAGCTTATGGCGGAAAACGCAAAATACATTGGATGGAAGTGTATGCCGGAGAAAAGGCCTTCCTTCAATTCCAGAACTGGCTGCCCGATGAGACCATCCAGGCCTTTACCGAATTTTTGGTGGGCATCAAGGGGCCGCTGACTACCCCGATTGGCGGCGGTATTCGCTCGCTGAACGTGGCCCTGCGCAAACTGCTCGATCTGTATGTTTGCCAGCGCCCGGTGCGTTATTACAACGGCGTGCCTTCGCCTGTCAAGCATCCCGAATATGTGGATATGGTGATTTTCCGCGAAAACACGGAAGATATTTATACCGGTATCGAGTTTGCTCATGGCACGGAAGAAAACAAAAAATTCAAAGAACTGTTCAAGGAAGCCTTCCCCAAGGAATATGCCAAGATGCGCTTCCCCGACACGGCGGGAATTGGCATCAAGCCGGTTTCTGTTGAAGGCACTGAGCGCCTGGTGCGCGCCGCCCTGCAATGGGCGCTGGATAACAATCGCAAGAGCGTGAACTTTGTCCACAAAGGCAATATTATGAAGTTCACCGAAGGCGCCTTCAAGGATTGGGGCTATGCCCTCGCCAAGCGCGAATTCCGCGATCAGATCGTGACCGAGCGTGAGTCATGGATTTTGGGCAACAAGGAAAAGAACGCCAATTTGAGTGTGGCAGAAAACGCCAAACAGATTGATCCCGGCTTCGATATGATGTCGCCCGCTCAACAGAACGACATCAAGGCTGAAGTGGAAGAAGCGCTCAAGTTGTGGGATTCTCATGGCGATGGCAAGTGGAAATCCAAGCTGATGGTTAAGGATTCGATCGCTGACGTCAGCCTGCAATTCACCATCATCCGCCCCAAGGATTACGATGTGATCGCCACCCTCAACCTGAACGGCGACTACCTGTCAGACGCGTTGGCCGCACAGGTGGGCGGAATCGGAATCGCCCCTGGCGCCAACATCAACTACGTGACGGGTCACGCCATCTTTGAAGCCACCCACGGCACCGCACCCAAGTACGCCGACCTGGATAAGGTCAACCCCGGCTCCGTCATTCTCTCTGGCGAGATGATGTTCCGCTACATGGGCTGGACGGAAGTTGCCGACTTGATCGTCAAAGGCATGGAAGGCGCGATCGCTGAAAAAATCGTCACCTACGACTTTGCCCGTTTGATGGATAATGCCACCGAAGTCAAATGCTCCGAGTTTGGCGACGCGATCATCAGGAACATGGGCTAATCTGCCCATTTAGAAAGTTAAAAATCTACCGCTCATCAAAGGAGCGGTAGATTTTTTAAGTCGGATTTCTCGGCGCTAAAAGGTCATGGCAGTTAAAGCAAAAGCGGCCCAAAAGGCCGCTTGATTGGCAAGAATAGATTCACCCGAACCTGGCAGGTCAGCCTATTTCTCAGGGGTCTGCGCTGTATTCTCTGTGGACTGAACAGGTTTCTTACTGACCTTGCTTTTGATCTTTTGATCCTTTTTCTTTTTCTTTTCCAACTCTCTCTGGCGCTTTTCTTGTTTGTAGTTTACTTGTGGCAATGGATTATCCCTTCCTTTGATTGTGCCGCAAAAGCGGTGATTGTAAGATATACAGATATTATGCCATAGAAATGCGTTATTTTCTCTTTTTCGTAAGGATTGCGCCCTGGATGGCGGCGTCAGTCGATGATCTCGACAGATCACGCCGGTTGAAAGAGACGCAAAATCAGATTCGCTTAATTGTCATACAATGTGATATACTCTTCCGGCTCATGAAACAAGAGTAAATGCTTGGGACAATGTTTTGATATTCCGATTGATTGCCCGCTGCACCAGGGATCGGGCATTTTTGTTGCTAGGATAAACGTCGAAGCGACGTAAATCCGCAGGGACGGTTCGCCCGTGAGGGCCAACCGATGCATGCAAGAATTTGACGGAGTCATCAGAACGTTCCCTTTTTCCGTGGCGTCCCACTGGGACGGGCACGAACATTATTAGGAGTTTTGATGACAACCGAATTTAATATCTTTAACCTGCGCCCGGAACTGGTGCAGGCCATTACTGCGCTTGGTTATGTGGAACCCACCCCCATCCAGGCTGGCATGATCCCGCTCATGCTGACCGGCGTCGACGTGATCGGCCAGGCTCAAACTGGCACCGGTAAGACCGCCGCCTTCGCCCTCCCCATTTTGAACAATTTAGAAACCGGCTTGCGAGCGCCCCAGGCGCTTGTTATGGCTCCGACTCGCGAACTGGCTTTGCAGGTGGCTGATGCAATGACCACCTTCGGGCAATTCTGCCGCGTCAGAGTCCTGCCTGTCTATGGCGGCGCACCCTACATCAAACAAATTAACGAGCTCAAACGTGGCGTGGATATCGTCGTTGGCACGCCCGGACGTTTGATTGACCTGATGAAGCGCGGCGTGCTCGACCTCAGCATGGTTCGCACGCTGGTCCTGGACGAAGCTGATGAAATGCTCAGCATGGGCTTCATCGAAGACATCGAAACCATCATGGCGGCCACGCCCGTTGAGCGACAGACCGCTCTCTTTTCTGCCACCATGCCCACGCCCATTCGCCGCCTGGCGGATAAATACATGCGCGATCCGCAGTCGGTCACGATTACGCGCGCGCAGGTGACGGTGGAAGGTACCGAACAGCGCTACTATATGGTCAATGAGCATGAAAAAGCCGCAGTATTAACGCGACTTTTCGAAGTGGAGGAAATCTCTTCGGCTTTGATTTTTGTCCGCACCCGCGCCGGAACCGGAGAACTGGCCAATGCGCTCTCCGTCCGGGGCTTTGCTTCCGAAGTGCTGAATGGGGATCTCAATCAGGATGCCCGCGAGCGCACCCTGAGCCGCTTCCGCGCCGGACAGATCAAGGTGCTCGTGGCGACAGATGTTGCCGCGCGCGGCTTGGATATTGACGATATTTCCCACGTTTTCAACTACGATCTGCCCGATGATCCTGAAATCTACGTTCATCGTGTGGGACGCACCGGCCGCGCCGGAAAAACCGGTATCGCCATTTCGTTGGTGCCGCTTTCTGAGAAGCGCCGTTTAAAGGATATTGAACGCTTTACCCGCTCGAAGCTGGTTCAGGGTACCATTCCCACCGTCGAGGAAATCGTTGCCCGCCGCGAAAACGAACTGACCAATCAGATCACCGTCTGGCTGACGCGTGGACGCTGCAAGACGGAACGCACCATCGTCGAAAAGCTGGTCGCTAATGGCGTGGATCCGCTCGAAATCGCCGCTGTTGCCCTGAAAATTGCGCGTGGCGATGAAAAGCAGCGCCCGATTGCGCCGATCAGCGAACTTGTCGAAACCCGTTCCACCCGCCCGGTGCGCGGTGGCCTGCGCCGCGATTCTGGCGAGAAACGTCCTTATGCTGAAAAACGTGCCTTTGGTGGCGAAAAGAGCAGCTTTGAGCGCCCGGCCCATTCCGTGCGCCGCGAAGGGTTCCCGCGTGCCAAATTTGGTGGCACATCCAACGAGCCGGGCATGGTCCGCATGACCATGAGCATGGGCAAAGAACACGGAATTCGTCCATCCGATGTGGTTGGCGCGATCGCCTACCACGCCGACATCCCTGGCAACACGATCGGCAAGATTTTTATCGAAGATCAACATACCCTGGTCGATGTTCCGGAACAGTTTGTCAACCAGGTGCTGGCCAAGGCTGGCAAGTACAGCATCCGCAAGCAGGCTTTTACGGTCGAAAAGGCATAAAAAAGTAAAGAGTAAAAAGAAAAAAGCAGAGGCCGCGTGCCTCTGCTTTTTGATTCATTCCAGCGTCTTATTTTTTCAAACTTGCCGCCAGCGCCGCGCCGACGATGCCCGCTTCGTTCAAAAACTGCGCCGGGGTGATCGGTGTCTCCACCGTCAGCAGCGGAAGATACTTCTCGTGCTCCTTGCTGATTCCGCCGCCGATGATGAATAAATCCGGCCAGAATAGCTTTTCCATTTGAAACATGTAGCGGTCCAGGCGTTTGGCATATTTTTTCCACGAAAGCTCATCACGCTGACGGGCCGCATCGGAGGCGCCTGCCTCGGCATCCTCTCCATTGATTTGAAGATGACCAAATTCGGTGTTGGGAATTAACTTCCCGCCATGAAAAATTGCCGAGCCGATTCCCGTTCCCAGCGTCAGCATGATGACGGTACCATACTGACCTTTGCCCGCCCCAAAAGTCATTTCTGCCAGTCCGGCCACATCCGCATCATTGCCCATCGACACTTCACAGCCGGTGGCTTTTGTGAGCAAGTCGTCCGCATTGATGCCAACCCAGGCCGGGGAGATGTTGGCCGCCATCCTGATAATACTGTGCTTGATCGGCGCCGGGAATCCGATGCCCACCGGCCCGGTCCACTCAAAGTATTTGACAATTTCCGTCACGACCCCGGCAACGGCCTCTGGCTCCGCGCCTTTTGGGGTTTTCAGCCGAAAACGGTCCACCGTCAGCATGCCGGTCTTGGTGTTGACCGGTGCGCCTTTGATGCCTGATCCACCCACATCGATGCCAAGAACTTCCATACACACCTCCCGAATGAGTAATATGAATTATTTTACATCGACATTCGGCGAATGTGTAATTTAAAAAAATAAAGGGCAGATTGCTATCTGCCCTTGTGGGTTTGCCTGGAATTTAGCCGTGCCGCTGCATGAACTTTTCCATGCGCCGCAGGGCTTCTTCGATTTTTTCATAAGCCGTGGCATACGAGCAGCGCACAAAACCGGAGCCGCCCGCGCCGAAGGCATCGCCGGGAACGACGGCAACATGCTCTTCGTGGAGCAGTTTTTCAGCAAAATCTTCACTGCTCATGCCCGAGGCTTTGATGTTCGGGAAGGCGTAGAAAGCGCCGCGCGGCTCAAACGTGGTCAAGCCGAGCTTGTTCAGGCCGCCCACGATCAATTTTCGTCGGCGATCATATTCGGTCACCATTTCATCCACGTAAAAATCGGCATTGATGGCTGCGATGGCGGCATCCTGGGCCGTGGTCGGCGCGGACATAATGGTGTATTGGTGGATGCGCATCAGGGCTTGAATAATGACCGTTGGCCCGGCCGCGTAGCCGATGCGCCAGCCGGTCATGGCGTGGCTTTTGGAAAATCCGCCCAAAAGGACGGTGCGCTGCTTGATTTCCTCGCCCAGGGATGGGAAACAGACGTGCTTGAAACCGTAGACCAGCCGGTCGTAGATTTCATCGGAAACAACCATCAGATCGTGTTCGATCGCAATTTTGGCAATTTCCAGCAGCGTATCGCGTTCAGCCACCGCACCGGTGGGGTTGCTCGGATAGCCGATGAAAATGGCCTTGGTGCGTGGGGTGATGGCGGCGCGGATTTCATCCGGGTCGACCTCGAAGTTGTTTTCCATTTTGCTGGGGATTTCAACGGGCACGCCGCCAGCCAGGTACACTTCGGCTTGATATGCGACAAAGCAGGGGGTCGGGATGATGACCTCATCGCCAGGATCGAGCAGGGCCACGAAGGTCAAATATAAAGCTTCCGAAACGCCCACCGTCGCAAGAATCTCGGTGGTGGCATCATATTTGACGCCATACAGCCGTTGGATGTTGTCTGCAATTCCCTGGCGCAGTTCCATTTTGCCGGAATTCGAGGTGTAGTGTGTTTCCCCGGCCTGCAGTGAGTGAATGCCAGCCTCGAGAATGGGCTTGGGAGTGGTGAAATCTGGTTCGCCGATTCCCAATGAAATGACATCTTTCATCGTCGCGGCGATGTCGAAAAATTTACGGATGCCTGAGGGCTTCAGCCCCGCCACCCGCGCGGAAAGATATTTTGCGCTATCAATTTCCTGCATGGTTCCTCCTCAGGAACATTACATCAACCAATCGAATGATTTCTATAATCCTATGGATTTTCGCTAAAGTTGGATGCTGGAGTTATCCCCGATGTTGACCGTCTTGGGATGACCCTCCACCTTGGCATGCCGGCCGATAAACGAGCCAGTTAGCACTGAATCGGTGACAGCCGCACCGTCATCCAGAATGCTGTTGCGGATGACGCAGCCGTGCACTTCGCAATCTGCGCTGACGGAAACGTGCGGCCCAACGACCGACTCTTCCACCTTGGCTGATGGGTGAATATACACTGGCGGGACGATGGTCACGCCAGCCCGTTTTTCGGCTTCGGCAGAGTTGTCACGCCCGTGCTCGAGCATGTAAGTGTTTGTTTCGAGCGTGGCTTCAATCGTGCCGGTATCCAGCCAGACGTCCACGCTGTTGGTGCGCATCTGCGCGCCATAATCGATCATGATGTTAATGGCATCCACCAAAAAGTATTCGCCCTTCAACTGGATGTCACGCTTCATCTGTTCGTTGATGGCCGCCACCAGGTTTTCACCCTTTTTGAAATAGTAACAACCCACCAGCGCCAGGTTATTTTCCATCGTTTGCGGCTTTTCGATCAGGCGGATGATGCCGCCCTCTTGATTGATTTCGGCCACCCCAAAGCGGCGCGGATCGGGGACGGCTTTCACCCAGGCCACCCCGTCGCTTTTTTCGGTTGCCAGGAAGGAAAAATCTGTCTCGAGCAGGGTATCGGAAAAAACCATGATGGTGGGTCCGCTCAATAAATGGCGCGCCAGCCACAGGGCGTGGCTTTGTCCCTTCATCTCTTCCTGAACGATATAGTGGGCTTTTACTTCCGGATAATTTTTCTTGACGTAAATCGGGATTTGTTCTCCCAGGAACGGTCCAATGATGAAAATGTATTCCGTGTTTTTGGGGTTGGGGATGGATTGGAACATATCCATCAGGTGATCGAAGGATGGTTTTCCGGCCACGCCGACCAGCGGCTTGGGCTTGCTCCAGGTGTGCGGACGCATGCGCGTGCCCCAGCCCGCCATTGGGATGACAATTTTCAGTGTGTCAGACAAGGTTTTCCTCCTGTGAAAGGCTTGAGTTTATTTTACCTTTTAAAGTGAAGTTTTTGAGTTAGCGATACACCAAGAGACCCAGTACTGCCGCGGCAATCACCAGAAACACCGGGTTGATATCCGTAAAGGTCAGAATGCCGAAGGAAACCCCGGCGATCAGAACGCCATCCCAATGCTGACTCAGCGCCTGTCCCCAGCCGAGTTTTTTGGCGCCCAGCACCGAGTAGGACATATTGTAAGCCGTCCAGATCAGCAGGCCAATAATCACCGGGCGGACGGCAGTCAGCATGGCGGCGACGGTTGGGCTGTCTTTGATGCCGAAGAAGAAAATAATCATGAGCAGCATCAAAAGCGTTGTCGGCAGGACGGTTCCGGTGACGGCTGAAACTGCTCCGGGCAGGCCCACCAGTTTGTAGCCGATATAGGCCGAAACCTGCGGCGCAATCGGTCCCGGCAGGGCGTTGCCCACCGCCAGGGCATCGGCAAACTCATCGGGTGTCACCCAACCGGCGCTGACCACTTCGCGCTGCATCAATCCCATTGACGCCGGGCCTCCTCCCCACGAAAACAGGGCCACGCGGCTGAACACGATAAACAGGTCCCAGATGAGTTTCCAATTCATGTTGATGTGTATCCTACGACAAGATTACGAATGTCCCAGTACGGGATGAGGCTGGTAGGGTTCCTCCAGCTGTTTGATTTCGTCGACCGAAAGCTTGATTTCCAGCGCGGCAATGGCCTGATCGAGATGATCCAGCTTGCTCGCGCCGATAATCGGCGCCGTGATATGCGATTTGTTCAACATCCAGGCCAGGGCGATCTGTGAGCCGGTCGCGTTGTGTCCGCCCGCCAGCTCTTGTGCTCTCTCCGCCACGATAAAATCCCCATCGCGGAAATAAAGCTGATCGGCAAAGGGATCGTTTTGGGCGCGGGTGGTTTCGCCGCCGCCCGATTTGCTGCGATTTCCGGCAAAAAAGCCGCGCGCCATCGGGCTCCACGGAATCAACCCCACGCCCTGATCGACGCAAAACGGGATCATCTCGCGTTCTTCTTCGCGGTAGACCAGGTTGTAGTGATTTTGCATCGAGACAAAGCGCGTCCAGCCGTGTAAATCGGCGTTGTACTGCGCCTTGGCAAACTGCCAGGCCGACATGGACGAGGCGCCGATGTAGCGCGCTTTGCCAGCCCGGACAACGTCATTTAATGCTTCCATCGTTTCTTCGATCGGAACTTCATAATCCCAGCGATGGATCTGGTACAAATCGACATAATCCATTTGCAGGCGGCGCAGCGATTTGTCGATCGAATCCATGATATGTTTGCGTGAGAGGCCGCGATCGTTAATATCGTCGCTCATCACACCGTTGACCTTGGTGGCGACAACGACATTTTCGCGCTTCACACCCAGTTTTTTGAGCAAATTCCCGGTGATTTTTTCGCTCTCTCCGAGCGAGTAGACATCCGCCGTATCGAAAAAGTTGATCCCGGCCTCCAGCGCACGGCGGACAAACGGCTCGGCTTGTTTTTCATCCAAAACCCAGGGGCGCCAAGTTGTCGCGCCATAAGTCATCATGCCCAGGCACAGGCGCGAAACTTTCAAACCGCTCTTGCCAAGTCTACCGTATTGCATATTTTCCTCCAGAGACACCAGTTCTTGGGGTCTGTTTCATTATAATTTTTTATTTCAGGACGCTCAAATGTGCCAGGCTGGCTGCCAGGCGTTTGATGCCTACGCTATTGAAAACCACATCCACGATTTCATCGCCATCCTGGGCGCGGCTGTCGAGCACAATCCCTTCACCCCAACTGGGATGACTGACGCGTATCCCGGCCCGAAATTTTTGCTCGATAATTTGAGCGGGACGTGACGGCGATGGCAGAGTCCAGGTGGATTTGCTGCTCGCGGACCCGAAACCTGAATTCCGTTTCCCGGCGCGCCCCTGCCCGCTGACGAGTTCCGCTGGAACATCCCCCAGAAAACGGGATTCAATCGTTTCCTCGGCATACCCTCGTCCGCCGCGGCGCATGGCGCGCAACAGATACAGGCGTTCCTTGGCGCGCGTGATGCCCACGTAAAACAGACGGCGTTCCTCCTCCATTTCTTCGGGCTCATCGAAGGAACGACTGTGTGGCAGAATCCCATCATCCAGGCCGACGATAAAGACGACGCCGAATTCCAGGCCTTTGGCGGCGTGCAAAGTCAACAGCGTGGGAACATTTCCCTCGCTGATGGTGTCCTGGTCAGAGATCAGGGCCACGTTCTCAAGGAATTCGGTCAGCGGTCGGGTTTCGTATTCATCCGCCAGGCGGTGAAGCTCGACCACGTTTTCCCAATGTTCCTTGCCTTCTTCGGTGCCATCGTCGAGATGGTCTTTGTAATGGATGTCCTGCGCGATCCGGTCGAACAGCTCGGAGATGGTGGCGGTGGCCGCGAAACTGTGCCAGGCCGAGAGCAGACCGCCGAAATCGGCCAGGGGCAGGGCCGCCCGTCCGGCAAATTGAGCAAAAAACGGGGAGTCAGAGCCGCGCGCCAGATCGAGCAGGATATCGCCCGAGGTCATCTGCGCCGTTTGGGCGGCGAGTCTCAGGGCCAGGACGGTCTTTTCCCCAATTCCGCGCGGTGGGACGTTGATGATGCGTCCGAGCGAAATATCATCATCCTTGTTTTGGACGAGGCGCAGAAAGGCGATGATGTCTTTCACTTCGCGGCGTCCGTAGAAGCGCTGTGCTCCTACCAGGCGGTAGGGCAGGCGCGCTTGCAAGAAAGTTTCTTCCAGCAGGCGGGACATGGCGTTGGTGCGGTACATCACGGCGCAATCGCCGGGCTCAAACTGGCGGCTGGCGACGAGTTGCGCGATGGTATCGATGACGAAACTGGCTTCGCTGTAATCGTCGTTGGCTTCATAAAAAACGATCTTTTCGCCTTTGCCCAGGTCGCTGAAAAGCTGCTTGCGTTTGCGGCGCGGATTTCGGTCGATGACGGCCATGGCGGCATCGAGAATTGTCTGGCGTGAGCGGTAGTTTTGTTCCAACAGGATGGTCTGGCAGCCGGGATGGTCTTCCTCGAAGCGCAGCACGTTGCGATAATCTGCGCCGCGCCAACGGTAGACCGATTGATCGGGATCCCCAACGCAAAAAACGTTGTGATGCGCCGATGAAAGGTGCTTGATCAGGTTGTACTGGGCAATGTTGGTATCCTGGAATTCATCGACGAGCACATGACGAAAACGCTGGGCGTATTTTTCGCGCACATCGGGGTTATCGGCCAGCAGGTTGGTGGTCATCAGCAGCAGGTCGTCAAAATCGACGCCATTGGAGGCCTGCAGCAGTTCCTGGTAGCGTTTGTAGATGCGTTTGACGGCTTCGTCGCGGTAGGTGGTGATGGGGAAATCGGCGGGGCCGATCAATTCGTTTTTGGCGCGCGAAATCGCGGCATGGACGGCGACCGGGCGATAGAGTTTGTCACTGAGATTGAGTTCCTTGAGCGCGCTTTTCACCACCGATAGCTGGTCGTCGGCGTCAAAGATGACGAAATCGCCGCTGACAGGCAGTCTTTCAGACTCGCGTCGCAAAATCCGCGCACAGGTGGAGTGGAAAGTTCCCAGCAGCAGGCCGCGCGTCATTTCCTCGCCCAGCAATTGTTGGACGCGGTGTTCCATTTCGCGGGCGGCTTTGTTGGTGAAGGTGACCGCCAGCATCTGGTAGGGACGCACGCCCTCGTAGCCGATCAAATAGGCGATGCGCTGAGTCAGCACGCGGGTTTTGCCAGAGCCGGGGCCAGCCAGCACGAGTACCGGGCCATCGCCCGCCGTGACGGCGCTTTTCTGTGCAGGGTTGAGTTTGTCGAGGAAATCCATAGTGGAGTGATTATAACAAAAGTAGGGGCGACCCAACGGGTCGCCCCTACCAGATGATGATGTTTACAACTGTGAAGTGCAATTTGGACAGCGCGTTGCCTTGAGCGGGATTTCCGTTACGCAATGCGGGCAGGTTTTGCTGGTGGGCTCGGCAGCGATGACCGGCGCAGGTTTTGTCATGTGGTTCATCTGGCGGATGACCAGGAAGATTACGAAAGCCACGATGATGAAGTCAAAAATGGTATTTAGAAACAGGCCGTAATTGAGAGTGGCAGCTCCAGCGGCTTTGGCGTCTGCCAGGGTGGCGAAACCTTTCCCGGAGAGATCGATAAAAAGATCAGCGAAATTGACTCGCCCCAACAGCATCCCAATCGGTGGCATGATTATGTCATTGACCAGTGATGTGACAATCTTGCCAAAGGCTCCGCCGATGATGACGCCGACCGCCAGGTCGATGACGTTGCCGCGCATTGCAAATTCCTTGAATTCTTTTAACATTAAAAACCTCCTGATAGAATATGGAAAATTGATTACGGACAAATTGTATCGTCATGGAAGCACACTGTCAACGTGGGCAAACGGAGCGGCGGAGAAAAGCCTTTTCTCCGGAGAACTTTCAGTTTTGTTGAAGTAGAGGCCTAATTGACGCACTTCTGAATTAGTGTATAATCTTAATGCCTGTTTTGTAGTACTATAAGCAGACGAGATGGTTCCAATAAAACCAACAAAGCAAAGGACCTACGCGGATGCCCGAATTGCTACTCGATGTTCAAGGGCTCGAAACCCAGTTCCGCACTCCTGATGGAGTTGTTCATGCAGTAAACGGCGTTTCCTTCGGGTTAAAAGAAGGTGAGACGCTGGGGGTGGTCGGTGAATCCGGTTGTGGCAAGAGCGTCACTATGCTTTCAGCTCTTCGTCTGATCCCATCCCCACCAGGTAAAGTAACGGCGGGAAAAGCATTTTACCGTGGTCAAGATTTGCTCAAAATGACCGATGAAGAAATTCGCCACATTCGTGGTGCCCACATTGCCATGATTTTTCAGGACCCGATGACTTCGCTCAACCCGGTTTTGACCGTGGAGCGGCAGATGACCGAGTCGTTGGAGTTGCATCTGGGCATGACGCGCGACCAGGCTCGTAACCGCTCCGCTGAACTGCTGGCCATGGTGGGAATTCCGAATCCAAAAGACCGTCTGAAGGATTTTCCGCACCAATTTTCGGGCGGCATGCGTCAGCGTGTGATGATTGCGATGGCCCTGGCCTGCAATCCACAAATTTTGATCGCGGACGAACCAACCACCGCGCTCGATGTGACCATCCAGGCGCAGATTGTGGAGCTTGTAAAACGTCTGCGTGACGAATTGGGCATGGCAATTATCTGGATTACGCACGACCTCGGCATTGTCGCCGGGCTGGCCCAGCGCGTGGTGGTGATGTATGGCGGATTTATTATCGAAGATTCGCCTGTCAAAGAACTGTATGCCAATCCACAGCATCCTTATACGATTGGTCTGTTGGGCAGCATTCCTCGTGTGGATGGTGTCAAACACGGCAAGCTTTACTCAATCGAAGGTCTCCCCCCAACCCTCTATCAAAAACCGACAAGTTGTCCCTTTGCGCCGCGCTGCCAGTGGGCGATGGAACGCTGTACCAAGGAAAATCCTGCCCTTGAAGAAATTGCTCCGGAACATCGGGTGTCTTGCTGGGTAGAACCCAAAACCGGGAGACCACGCAAATGACCGAAGAAACCCTGCTCCGCGTAGAAAACCTGTATAAGCATTTTCCGATTTTCAAGGGATTTATCCAACGCCAGGTGGGCGCTGTGCATGCCGTCGATGGAGTTTCTTTTACCGTCAAGCGTGGTGAGACTCTGGGTCTGGTGGGCGAATCGGGCTGCGGCAAGTCAACCACCGGGCGTACCATTTTGCAACTTTACCGCCCCACGGCAGGTCATGTCTTTTTTGAAGATGTTGATCTGGCATCGATCAAGGGCGAAGACTTGCGCCGTATGCGCCGCAAGATGCAGATGATTTTTCAGGATCCGTACGCCAGCCTTAATCCACGCATGACGGTGGGGGAAATTGTCGGCGAGCCCCTGATTGTGCATAATTCCGCCAGCGGCAAGGAAGTTAATGAACGTGTGGCTGAATTGCTTGATCTGGTGCGACTCAACCCTTCGTTTGCCTCGCGTTACCCGCATGAATTTTCCGGTGGACAGCGTCAGCGTGTGGGGGTTGCCCGCGCCCTGGCTTTGCAACCATCTTTTATCGTTTGTGATGAACCCATTTCTGCGCTGGATGTTTCCATCCAGGCCCAGGTGGTCAACTTGCTTGAAGACCTGCAAAAACAATTCGGGCTGACGTATCTGTTCATCGCCCATGATCTCTCCATGGTACGGCATATCAGCGACCGCGTGGCCGTGATGTACCTGGGCATCATTGTGGAACTTGCCGCTCGCGACGAGCTCTACACTGACCCACGTCATCCATATACGCAGGCGCTGCTCTCAGCCGTGCCGATTCCGGATCCAACCGTGGAAGAAAGCCGCAAGCGCACAATCCTGGAAGGGGATGTGCCTTCCCCGGTTAATCCACCCTCGGGATGCCGCTTCCGCACCCGTTGCCCGATCGCCAAGGAAATCTGCGCTGAAACCCAACCTGAGTTTCGCGAGATTGCTCCAGGCCATTTTGTTGCCTGCTACTTTGCCTAGTCAAAAGGAGGTGGTCTGTTCACAAATCTAAACATTCACCCTTTGTCCGTATCCACATCCAACTTTTATCAAGAGGAGAAGATCTATGCGTAAGTTATTTGTTGTTTTGAGCGCCCTGATTGTGGCCAGCATGTTGCTCTCTGCCTGCGGCGCCCCCGCCACCCCCGCGACTGTCGTCCAGACCGTTGTGGTTGCCGGTACCCCTGAAGTCCAGGTCGTCGTTGCGACCCCGGCTCCCGAAGCCAAGCCTGCCGTGCTGCGCGTTAACACCAGCACCTACCCGGATATCATTGACCCGCAGAAGTCGTCTTTCGTCAATGAAATCGCCCACCTGAACAAAGTGTACATGGGCCTGACCGCTCTCAATGAAAAACTCGAAACCGTCCCCGGTTCCGCCGAGAGCTGGAAATTCAATGACGATGCCACCCAGCTGACCTTCACCCTCAAAAAGGACCTGAAATACAGCGATGGTTCCGTTCTGAACGCCATGCGCTTCGCGTTTGCTTTCCAGCGCAATATCGACCCCGCCACCGCCGGTGAATATGCTTCCATTACCGATGAAATCGCTGGCGCTCCTGAATGGCGCGCTGCCGATACGGCCGCTGCCGATTACGACCCCGCCACATTTATTGCAGCCCTGGGTATCAAAGCCTCGCATGCTGACGGCGCTGCCTGCGTCGATTACGAAGATGTCGCTTGCGATACCCTGACTTTGAATTTCTCGAAGCCTGCTCCTTACTTCGCGACCATCGCGGGCATCTGGGTGGCTTATCCTGCCAAGGAAGAGAACATTTCAGCTGGCGGCGATATTTGGTGGACCAGCTCTGTCTACCAGATCGGAAATGGCCCCTATATCTGGAAGAGCGTTGAGCCCTTCGTGAAGTCTGTCTTCACCCCCAACCCCCTTTACGCTGGCCCGGCCATCCCAACTTATGATATTGAATTCCGTTATATCACAGACAGCGCTGTGGCTATGGCTGCCTATCAGAACAACGAACTCGATGTGATTGTCTCTGCGGCGGAAGACCTGCCTGTGATCGAAGCTGATCCTGCTTTGACTGCCGAGCATGTCAAATACGCAGGTTCCTGCACCACCAAAATCCAGTTCAACCTGCACCCGACCTGGAATGGCAACCCCAATCCGTTCTCCGACAAGAAAGTTCGCGAAGCCTTTGCGTTCGCTTACGATGCCGAAGGTTGGGTCACTGCTGTGGATGGCGGGCTTGGCTCAGCCACCTGGAGTTGGATCCCCAATGGCTATCCTGGTTATGATGCCAACTCCCCACTCAAATTCGATGTTGCAGCCGCCAAAGCCGCTCTTGCTGCCGCATCCGAGCCCTTCAACACTCCCGAAAAACTGAACGCGCTTGGTCTCAAAATGACTTACTCTGACAGCGCCCGCAACCGCGCGCGCCATGAGTGGCTGGCTGCCAACTACAAAGCCAACCTTGGTGTTGACCTTGCCCTCGACCCGGTTGATGCCACCACCTACACCGCTCTCCAGAAAGATCCCACCACCTTCCCGCTCTTGGGCCGTGGCGGTTGGTGCGCGGACTACCCGGATCCCCAAAACTGGCTCTCCGTTTACTGGCGCTCTGATACTACCTTTGCCAGTCGCCCAGGTTATGCCAACGCCGAGTTCGACAAACTGGTCAATGAAGCTGACACCACCGTTGATCCCGCCAAGCGCGCTGATCTGTACAAACAGGCTCAGCAGGTTATGCTCGCCGATATTCCGGCCGCTTTCGGTTACAACTCCCTCAACCACTTCTTGGTGAAGCCGTGGGTCAAGGGTTTCAATACCACTCCGCAGGACGGCGAATTCCCCGGCGATGTGACCCCTTGGACCATCACGATCGACACCACCATGATCCCGTAAGTTTGTAAGCCTTTGTTTCACCCGGGCTGGTCGGATAACTCCGACCAGCCCGCTCTTCCGAAAAATCTTTTTCTGTCATTATTTTTATTTTTCTGTTGGTTGAATCGCCTGCAAAGCTTTAATCGAAGATCTATTGTGCGTTATTGGAGAAGTTCCAATGTCAACATATTTCCTGCGTCGTTTCTTGTGGTTGATCCCGGTACTAATCACTGTTTCACTGGTGACTTTTATTATCATGCGCAGTGCCCCCGGCGGCCCGTGGGATACCAGCGAAGAACGCCGGCAGGTGGATGCTTCCACTCAGAAATCGCTGAACGCCTATTATGGGTTGGATAAACCCATGTGGCGGCAGTTTGTTGGTTATATCATTGGCGATGTAAATTCGCAGACCGGCAAATATGCCTGTGGTCTGATTTGTGGCAACCTTGGCCCTTCCTATCGCCAACGCGGTAGAACAGTTCAGGGTATTTTGTTTGGAGCGCCGGAAGGAAAGACTTTCTGGGAAAGCCGCTTCGGTTACTCGCTGCGCCTGGGCGGTTTGGCGCTTAGTTTTGCAATAATTTTTGGCATTCCGATCGGGGTGATCGCGGCCCTCAAACAAAATACACTTTGGGATTATTTCGGTCTGTTTTTGGCCACTAGCGGCATCTCGGTGCCCAGCTTTGTGCTGGCCATCTTTTTGATCATTATCTTCGGTACCTGGCTGCATTGGATTAATATCATCGTAGACGATTGGACGCAGTTTAAATACTGGCTGATGCCGGCCCTAGTCTTGGGTTTTGGTACCATGGCTTTTACTGCGCGACTAACGCGCTCGGCCATGCTCGAAGTGCTGCGCCAAGATTATGTGCGCACGGCGCGTTCCAAGGGTCTGGCTGAACGGGTGGTCGTCATCCGCCACATGCTTAAAAATGCGCTCATTCCAGTGATTACCATTCTGGGCCCGGCGCTGGCTGGCTTGGTCACTGGTTCGTTCGTGATCGAGACCATGTTCAGTTTCCCTGGTATGGGCCGCGCCTATGTTAGCGCAATCGGTCAGCGTGATTACTCGATGATCATGGGTACGACGGTCATCTATGCCTTACTGGTTGCAGTGGCTAACCTGAGTGTGGACTTTGTGTATGTTTTGATCGATCCACGCATCCGGTTGGAAGACTAAAAGACGTTAGGAGCAAAGGCATGTCTGAAACTGAAGCAGAGAAGAAACAAAAAATTGCCGACCTTGATGTTTACCGCGCCGGCCGCAGCCTGGGCCAGGAAGCCTGGTATCGCTTGATTCGCAACAAGGCGGCTGTGGTTGGTATGTTTATTATTGCCTTTTTTGTACTGCTGGCGATTTTTGCCTCAGTGATTGTGCCGGAAAACCCACTACAGATCAATGCTGGCAAACGCTTTTTGCCGCCGCCATTCTATACCACCGGTTTAACCAAAACACAACCTGATCCCAGATTTTTACTTGGCACGGATTCACTGGGCCGTGATGTCTTGAGCCGTGTCATCTATGGTTCGCGCGTCTCCATGGTGGTCGGTTTTATTCCCACTACCATCATTCTGGTGATGGGAACCATGATCGGCATGATCGCCGGCTACATTGGCGGGCGCTGGGATAATATCTTGATGCGTATCACCGATGTCATCTACGCCTTCCCGGACCTGTTGTTCTTTATTATCGTCATGGTCGCCCTGCGCGACTCTTTCATCGGTCAGTTGATGAATGGCATGATCCTGCTTTTCGCAGCATTGGCAATTGTCAACTGGGTGGGCGTGGCGCGCCTGATACGCGGGCAGGTGCTTTCGATCAAGGAAAAGGAATACATCGAAGCCGCGCGCTGTATTGGCGTCAAGGACGTGCGCATCATGACCCGCCATATTCTTCCCAATAGCCTGGGGCCGTTGATCGTCAGCGCAGCCTTCAGCATTCCCGGATTAATCATTACCGAGGCTATTCTGGGCTATCTAGGTATCGGACTGCGCCCTTCCACTGACCCAGCGGCCTTCTTTATTACCAGTTGGGGTGTGTTGATGCTGGATGGTCAGAGCGCCATCAATTCCCAGCCATTTATATTACTTTCTCCCGCGGTGTGTGTGGCGCTCGTCGTACTGGCTTTCACCTTCCTGGGCGATGGCTTGCGTGACGCGCTCGACCCACGCATGCGCGGAACTCAGTAAGTTCGCGCTTGCCCTAAAAGAAAAGTTGGGATAGGATTCAGGTACGCCTGAATCCTGTTTTTTTATGGAGGTGTCTATGCACAGGAAGCGTAATTCCCTATATTTTGCTATTTTTGTCCTTGGGTTGATGCTCTCAGCCTGCAATGCCGCGGCTGGAAAGACCGGCACGCCAGCGCCTGCAGAGTCGCCAATCGCTACGCTTCAACCGGCGCCCACCCCCACTGCGTTGCCTCGCCTGCTGACAATTTGTACCGGCCAGGAACCCAACAGCCTGTATCCGTTTGGCACGCTTAATCTGGCGGCGCGCAGCGTGCTGGGAGCCATATACGATGGCCCCATCGACACCTTCACCAATGGATATCGGGCGGTCATCCTCCAAAAAATCCCGGCCATCGGAAAAGATGATGTGCAGGTGGCCGCGGTATCTGTCAAACGCGGAGAAACCGTGGTGGATACCGCTGGAAACCCGGCAGTGCTGGATATTGGCGTGAAGGTTTTTCCCAGCGGCTGCACAGATGAGGCCTGCGCCATCCAATATGACGGCCGCAGCGATTTGCAGATGGATCAACTGGTGGTGACCTTCCGCCTGCTGCCGAATCTCACCTGGTCTGACGGCACTCCGCTGACGGCCGCCGATTCCGTTTTTGCGTTTACGCTGGCCTCTGACCCGGCTACACCGGGTTCGAAATACCTGATCGATCGCACCAAAACCTATGAAGTGGCCGACGATCTGACGGCGCAGTGGTGGGGCTTGCCGGGATTTCACGACGCTTCCTACGCTGATAATTTTTGGCCGCCGCTCCCCAAACATCTCTGGGAAAAAATCCCCGCCGCGGAACTGGCCAAAGCTGATGTCAAAGCCCACCCTCCAATGGGTTGGGGGCCATACGTTTTTAAGGAATGGGTTGTGGGAGAGTATATTCACCTCGACAAAAATCCCGCCTACTTCCGCGCCGCTGAAAATTTCCCCCGTTTCGACAGTCTCACATTCCGCTTCGTTAAAGATGCGCCCACCGGCGTCAGCGCCTTGATTGCCGGTCAATGCGATATTTTGGATACCAGCCTGCGCCTTGATGGCGAAATTGAATTATTGACCGAATTGGCGCGCAACAACCAGGTGAAACTGGTTACTTCCACCACGCCGCTGATCGAGCGCCTGGATTTTGGGATTCGCCCCGCTTCGTACGATGACGGCTATGCTCCCGGAATTGGCGATCGCCAGGATATTTTGGGCGATGTGCGCACCCGCCAAGGGATCGCGTACTGTCTTGACCGGCAAAAGGTCGTCAATACCGTTTTGGGCGGCCTGTCGGAATTTCCGAATAGCTTTATTTCATCGCAGCATCTTCTTTATGATGACCAGATAGCAAAATATCCCTTTGACGTTAATCAGGGCATTGCCTTGTTGGAGCAGGCGGGCTGGGTGGATGCCGATAATAACCCCGCCACTCCCCGCGTGGCCAATACCGTCAGCGGGGTTTCGATGGGCACGCCGCTGACGCTGAATTATTGGACAACTTCCGCCCTGCAGCGGCGACAGGTGAGCGAGGTTTTATCCCAATCACTGACGGAATGCGGCGTGGGCGTCAACTTGCAATATTTCAGCCAGGATGAACTGTATGCTCCAGGCCCGGATGGCCCGCTATTTGGGCGGAAATTTGACCTGGTTGAATATGCCATCGGCAGTACCGGCGCTGAGCCGCCATGTTCCTGGTTTACCAGCCAACAGATTCCGGCCAGTTCCAATAAATGGCTAGGCGTAAATATCAGCGGATATTCCAACCCTGATTACGATGCCGCCTGTCGTAAGGCCATGCTAATGCTGCCAGGCCAGGACGAATATAAAAATTCATATGCCGCAGTCCAAACCATTTTCGCCAATGACTTGCCATCTGTGCCGCTGTACATGCGCATCAAAGTCGCTGTTGCGCGGCCCGATATGTGCGACTTTAGCCTGAACGCTTTTGCCGTGAATGACCTGTGGAATATCGAAGGATTGGATTATGGTTCTGCCTGTGGCGGTTAGCGCTGCCGGTGTATAGGCCGAAACGGAAATTCTTGATTTTGACCAGCTTTCGTCCTGAGTGCCCTTTTTAGCGACTTTACCATCGCAATCTTCCTCCAAGGCTGTGCTTTTTTCTTGACTGAGAAAAACCCTTGTGCTATAGTGCTCAATTATGTTTCCTGCCCGGGTTTTGTAATCTGCGGGATGAAGCATAATTGAAAAGGATGAAAACTGCCTGACGTAAGAACGCTGATGTCTGCTTACTTCACCCTACCCCCATTCAATATTCTTTAGGAGGCGAAACACATGTTACGAAATCGTTTGTTGACCGTTCTCGGCTTCGTGTTGATTGCCAGCATGGTCCTTTCTGCTTGCGGCACTCCCACGGCTGCACCCACTGAGGCACCTGCTGCTGCTCCGACCGAAGCTCCCGCAGCGACTGCTGTCCCTGAACCGACCGCAGTTCCCACCGCAGTGCCGGTTACCCGTCATGGCGGCTGGCTCGATGAGATTGTCTTCTCTGTCGTTGCTGGAGATTCTGCCGTTACACAGCTCAAAGCCGGTGCGATCGATATTTACGCCAACGGCCTGTCCTCTGCGGACCTGCCATCCATTAAGGATGCTGGACTGAGCTATTCCGACTCAAACGGCCTGTATTATGACATTTTGTACAACCCGGCCGCTTGCAAGGATGCGAACCTTTTAAATCCGTTCTCCGATCGCAAGATCCGCGAAGCGACCAACTGGTTGTATGACCGCAACTATATTAACCAGGAAGTTTATGCTGGTGGCGGTCTGCCCAAGTTCTTCACCATCCAGACCAATGGGCCAGATTACGCTGATCTGGCGGATGTTGCCCGCGGATTGGAATCCAAGTATTCCTACAACCCCGATAAGGCCAAGCAAGTCATTGCTGATGAAATGACCGCTTTGGGCGCAACCCTCGGCGCAAATGGCAAATGGATGTTCAAGGATAAGCCCGTATCCATCCTCTTCCTGATCCGCCCCGATAGCGACGGCACCCGCAAGCCAATCGGCGATTACGTTGCCGGTCAACTTGAGAGCGTTGGCTTCACGGTCGATCGCCAGTACAAGAAATCCTCCGAAGCCTCCCCGCTTTGGATTCAGAGCGATCCGGTTGAGTGCCTTTGGAGCGCTTATACCGCGGCCTGGAGCTCCACTGCCATCAACCGCGATGAAAAGAATATGTTCCAGCAGATGTACCTGAGCAGCAGTCCCCAGGGTATGCCTGTTTTCCTGGCCAATGTCGCGGATCCTGAATACCAGAAGCTGGGCGATGATCTGAATAATGGCGTCTTCACCACCATCGAACAGCGCCGCGCGATGTTCTCCAAGGCTATGGAACTCAGCCTGCAGGATTCGCTGCAAGTCTTCCTGATCGATGGAAAGAACTATACCCCCTACGTGAATACAGTCCAGGCTACTTCCGATCTGGCGGCCGGGATTGAAAGCGCCCCGATTTATCCCTACACCCTGCGCTTTATCGGTAAAGAAGGCGGCCAGCTGAAGTGGGCCACCCAGAACCTCTTCGCTGATCCGTGGAACCCGATTGCCGGTAGTAACTGGACCTTCGACCAGGGCGCAGCCCGCGCCACATCCAGCGGCGGCTTCATGTCTGATCCTTACACCGGTCTTGCCTGGCCTCTGCGCGCTGAATCGGCTGAAATTACCGTGCTCGACAGCCTGCCTCCCACCAACAAGACTCTGGATTGGGTGACTCTCAAGACCGCTCCCGAGATCAAAGTTCCGGCAGATGCCTGGGCTGATTGGGATGCCAAGACTCAGACCTTCATTCCGGTTGGCGAGGGCAAGACCGCCAAGGTCAAATCCGTCGTGACTTACCCGGCTGACCTGTATAAGAATGTCAAGTGGCATGATGGCAGCAACTTTAGCGCTGCGGATGTGGTCATGAGCCTGATCCTGACCTTCGATCGCTCCAAGAAAGACAGCCCGCTTTATGATGAAGCCAGCGTGCCGCTGTTCGAATCTTTCATGTCTGCTTTCAAGGGCGTCAAGATTACTTCGACGGATCCGCTGGTGGTTGAATACTATACCGATGTTACCTACCCGGATGCTGAAAGTATGGCGGTTTCCTTGTGGCCGAATTACGGCTACGGCGAAGCCAAGTGGGATATGATTGCGATCGCCAATCTGGCCGAAACCGGTGGTGAACTGGCTTATTCGACCGATAAGGCCGGTGCTGCAAAAGTTGAGTGGACCAGCTTTGTGGGTGGCCCCAGCCTCGAAATCCTGAAGAAGTATCTCGATCAGGCCGCTGGAGAAAGCTACATTCCCTACGCTCCTACCATGAGCCAATTTGTCACCGCTGATGATGCCAAGGCTCGTTACTCCAACCTTGCCAAGTTCTACGCTGATCACAGTCATTTCAATGTCGGAACCGGTCCGTACGTTCTGGACAAGGTCTTCCTGACTGAAAAGTCCCTGACTCTCAAGAATTTTGCGGACTATCCCGATTTGGCCGACCGCTGGTCGAACTTTGGTCAACCCAAACTGGCTGAAGCCCAAATCGACGGCGCTGGCCAGATCAAGATTGGGGAAGGTGCCAGTTTTGATGTCTTCGTGACCTTCAATGGCGATCCTTATCCACAGGCCGAGATCAAGCAGGTCAAGTTCCTTCTGTACAACGCCAAGGGCGAAGTTGCGCTGGTTGGAAATGCAGACTTTGTTGCCGATGGCCAGTACAAGGTTGTTCTTACCAAGGATAGCACTTCCAAGCTTGAAGCTGGTTCCAATAAGATCGAAGTTGCGGTCATCCCGCTGCCCGTCAGCGTTCCCACCTTCACCAATATGGAGTTCATAACGACTCCGTAATTTTGAAGGTAAATATAGTTCTGTAATCTATGATAGGGGCAAGGTTAATTCCTTGCCCCTATCAATCCTAATTCCCCGAGGCAAGAACATGACAATCGGCAATCAGTCAGGTTCAGCAACTGAAAAGAAATCTTCAAACAGCAGCACACTGGTGCGCGTGGCACGATACACGGGCGTCAGACTGATTACTTTATTTGTAACCATCGTGATTGGTATTTATTTGACAATAGTGATCGCGAACATGGGCGGATATGTGGATAGCATCATGCGTTCCGAAATCCGCGAACGCGTTACGCAAATGGTGATGAGCAACCCCGCGAATAAGAACATGGCGAATGAAACCAAGCGCAAACTGACTGAGGAAATGATTCGGTTGCAAGAGAAACGCATGGGACTGGATATTCCAGTTGCAATTCGCAATTTTGGTTACCTGAGCAACGCGCTCCAAATGAATCTGGGCCGCGCCATCAATATGTCGAGCGACAGCGGCTCCAGGCAAGTCCGCCTGATTATCCTGGAACGTTTGCCAGCCACCCTGCTGCTGATGGGTTCTTCCAATTTGATTTTGTTTTTTGCCAGTCTGTACCTGGCGCTCTCACTTTCCAGGAAGTACGGCAGTTTCTGGGACAAGCTCGTGATTGCGCTTTCGCCGACTTCGGCCGCTCCACCCTGGTTTTACGGCATTTTTTTCATCCTGATTTTCGCCGCAATCTTTAAAATCCTGCCCTTCGGCGGCATGGTGTCCGCGCCACCGCCGGAAAATAAAATTGACTATGCCATCAGTTTGCTTCAGCATCTGATTTTGCCCGCCGCTTCCCTGATTGTCAGTTCCGTCTTTATCAGTATTTACAGTTGGCGTACCTTTTTCCTGATTTATTCCAGTGAAGATTATGTTGAGATGGCCAAGGCCAAGGGCTTGCCGCCTCGGGATATTGAGCAGCGTTATATTTTACGTCCCACCCTCCCGACCATCATCACCAATTTTGCGCTGATGCTGATCGGCTTGTGGACGGGCGCCATCATCACTGAGACGGTTTTTCTTTGGCCGGGGCTGGGTCGCACCTCGTTTGAAGCCATTGGACTGTATGACACGCCTGTCATCGTGGGTACAACGATTATTTATGCCTATTTGCTGGCGATAACCGTTTTTGTGCTCGATTTCGTTTACGCCTTGGTTGATCCCAGAGTAAAAGTTGGCGGATAAAACAATCCATGAAATTACTTAAGAACTCCTTCCGCGAAATGATGCTCTATCCATCGGCCATTGTAGGCGTGTTTGTTATCCTGCTGCTGGTCGTTCAGGCGGCTTATGCCATGATCACCATCCCTTACGACGAGGCCATCCGGTTGTGGCGTGGTGGAGAAGATGTCTGGTACCAGAATCCGCGCTTTGCCCCGCCTGCTTGGACCAACCTATTCTCAGCGAAAAAACTACCCGAATCTTTTGCCGTAAAAAGCTCCAACGGTGGCATGACCAAAGTTGTCACCCCGGGCGCCAAGGGCACCAGTTCGATCGAAATCACTTACAAGTTCAATTTCTCTTACGATGATTTCCCGCAAGAGATGATGATTTATTTCAATGCCAAGTACAAACAAAAGCAGCCGTTTGTGTCGATTTACTTGCTGTCGCCGGATGGCAGAAAAACCCGGATCAGTGACTTCGGTGTCGATCAGAAGATGAACTTCCGTTTTGCCCAGGATGAAAAGCTAAAACGCAGGCTGGGTGGCATCGACAATATCATGGTCGGTTTGTTTTCCGTGCCAAAATCTGACCCGGCGGTGCCCCTCAAAGGTGAATACCAGTTGATTTTGAACGCGGTCACTTTCGAAGAAGGCGCCGATCTTGACGCCGAGTTCGTGTTCCACGGCCTGGTGTATGGCCTGGCTGGGACGGACCACGCGCGCCGGGACCTGATGGTGCCGCTGCTGTGGGGCGCGCCGATTGCGCTGGCCTTTGGCCTGATTGCATCCCTGGGCACCTCGGTTCTGACCATGATCATCGCCGCGCTCGGGGCCTGGTATGCGGGCTGGGTCGATGAACTGATTCAGCGCATTACAGAGGTCAACCTGGTTTTGCCATTCCTGAACATCCTGATTATGGTGGGCACTTTCTATTCGCGCAGTATCTGGTTAATCCTGGGTGTCACCATCCTGTTGAGTATTTTTACCGGGGCAATCAAGGGCTATCGCGCCATTTTCATGCAGGTGAAAGAATCCACCTACATTGAGGCGGCGCGCGCTTACGGCGCCAGCAACAGTCGGATCGTCTTCCTGTACCTGATTCCGCGCATGATTCCGCTCTTGATTCCGGGACTGGTCTCGTCCATCCCCGCCTTTGTGTTTCTCGAAGCGACGCTGGCTGTGCTCGGCCTGGGTGACCCCGTTCTGCCGACCTGGGGCAAAATCATCAATGACGCCTGGTCGCATGGCGCCCTCTACAAAGGCATGTATTATTGGATTTTGGAACCAGCCGTCCTGCTGATGGTGACTGGTTTGGGTTTTGCCATGTTGGGCTTTGCGCTTGACCGAATTTTCAATCCCCGCTTGAGAGGCATGTAAACCATGGCAGACAAGAAGCTTTTACGTGTTGATAAGCTGGTTCTGCATTTTCGTGCCGGGAGCGGAGTGGTGCAGGCTGTGGATGGGGTCGATTTTGACCTTGACTACAACCGCGCCGTGGTGATCTTGGGCGAATCCGGCTGTGGCAAGAGTTCCCTGGCCAAGGCTATTTTGCGACTGCTGCCGCGCAACGTCGCTTCGTATGGCGGACAGGTTTTCCTGGAAGGCAAGGACGTGATGTCCTTGAGTGAAGAAGAATTCCGGCAGAATATTCGCTGGGTTGGCATGTCGATTGTGCCGCAGGCTGCCATGAATGCGCTGAATCCGGTGCTCAAAGTGGGAGATCAGGTGGCGGAACCGGCCATGGTGCACCTGGGCGTTTCCAAAAAGGAAGCCCTCGAGATGTCCCGTAAGATGTTCCAGCACGTGGGCGTTTCCGTCGACTTTTTGGAACGTTATCCGTTTGAGCTTTCCGGCGGTATGCGTCAGCGGGTGGCGATCGCCATGTCGCTGGTGACTTCTCCCAACCTGGTGATCCTGGATGAACCCACCTCGGCGCTGGATGTTTTGACGCAGGCGAATATTTTTAACGTGCTGAAGCGCATCAAGCGTGACCTGGGCGTCAGCTTTATCCTGATTACTCACGATATTGCCACTTCCAGCGAGCTGGCGGATGACGTTGCCGTGATGTATGCGGGCCAGGTAGTTGAAATGAGCGATGCCGCCCGTTTTTTCTCTATGCCCCTGCATCCCTATTCGCAAAAACTGATGTCCAGCGTGCCACGTTTGCGCGGAACCAAGGAATTGGAATTTATCACCGGCCAGCCGCCCAGTTTGATCAATCCTCCCACGGGATGCCGTTTTGCCGCGCGCTGCACCATGCGTTATGAAAAATGCAGCGAAGAACCGCCCGTTTTTGAAAAAGAGGGGCGTAAAGTCAAGTGCTGGTTACATCAATGATAGGGAGCCAGGCATGCCTGCTGAGATGACAACAACAAAAGAAATAAATCCGCCGGGCCAAAACCAGTCCGCAGATCGGGATGTGATTCTTTCCATCACAGACTTACATGTATGGTTCGAATTGCGCCGCTGGGGTTTTGGGAATGCCGGTTATGTTCGCGCAGTGGATAACGTCAGCTTTGACCTGCGCCGCGGCGAATCCATCGCCGTTGTGGGCGAGTCGGGCTGCGGAAAATCCAGCTTGATGAAGACTATCCTTGGGTTGTACAAACCAACCAAAGGGACCATCTCCTTTGACGGCAAGGATATCAGCAAGTTTGACACCAAGGCCATGCGTTGGTATCACTCGCAGGTCGGTTATGTTCAACAGGATCCTTTTGGCGCGCTGCCGCCGTTTATGACCATTCAGCGCATTCTCGAAGAACCGCTCATTATTGGCGGTGTTTCGGATAAGTCCGAACGCATCCAGCGCATCCGTAAGACGATGGAAGAAGTGAAGCTCGCGCCCGTGGAAGATTTCCTCGAGAAATTCCCCCACATGCTCAGCGGTGGGCAACTTCAGCGCGTGGTCATCGCCCGCGCCATGATCCTTGAACCAAAATTTATCGTGGCTGATGAGCCGGTTTCCATGCTCGATGCTTCCGTCCGCGTTGAAGTTTTGAAACTGCTGCGCGGCTTGCAGGAAAAACACAATCTCTCGGTCATTTACATTACGCATGATCTCTCCACGGTGAGTTATTTTTCCGAACGAATTTTCGTGATGTACGCCGGGAAATTGGTCGAAAAAGCCAAAGTGCAGGATCTGCTGCAGAATGCCGGGCACCCGTATACCCACGCCCTGTTGTTGGGAACATCCGACCCCGATGCCAATAACGCCAAAACCTTCAAGGAAGTCCCGCCTGGTGAGCCGCCCAGTCTGGTGAAGCCCCCCGAGGGCTGTCGCTTTCATCCACGCTGTACCCGGATGATCCAGGGCGAGTGCGATATCAACTTGCCGCCTGAATTCGAAATTGAACCTGCGCACCAGGTCTCCTGCTGGCTGCATAAATGATCAGGATCAATTCGCGTTCCATCATCGTCATCGGATTCGTCCTGGTTTTTCTGGGCTTTTTGTTGCCATTTCTAATGGTGATGAAGATTCTCGCCTCGACATATTTTCTAAACTTTTTTTCATTCACGGTTTCCCTGGTCGGCTTGTTGCTGGGATTGATGGGCGCTGCTCAGATGTCAGTTGAAGCGCGTCGATCCCGTGATGAATAATCCTGGTTTTTCCGAAATATGGTATGAGCGCTGGGTTTTGAAAAAGGCCGGTACGCGTACTGGACTTTGAAAAAAGTCCAGTATAATGAGTGCAATTCAACTGACGGGAGTAGTACCGTGGCAGAGCAAAAAACCAAACAACCGCTTCTGGAAGTAAAAAACCTGAAAACGTATTTCTATACCGAAGATGGCGTTGTCAAAGCCGTTGACGGGGTGGATTTTTTTGTTTATCCAGGAGAAGTCATGGGGCTGGTGGGAGAGTCGGGGTGCGGGAAGAGCGTCACCTCACTTTCCATCATGCGCCTCATCAGCCCGCCAGGGAAGATCGTTTCAGGCGAGATCATCTTCGAAGGCAAAGACCTGGCGCGAGCCAGTGAAGATGAAATGATCAAGGTGCGTGGAAATCGCGTTTCGATGATTTTCCAGCAACCCCAAACCGCCCTTAATCCCGTTTTCAAAGTGGGTGACCAGATTGCCGAGGTACTCAGCATTCATCAGTCCATGGGCAAGGAGCAGGGACGCCTCCGTGCGATTGAATTGCTGAAAATGGTCGGTATTCCAGATCCAGAACGGCGCGCCGAAGCTTTTCCGCACGAGCTTTCAGGCGGACAGGCCCAGCGTGTGATGATTGCCATGGCCCTGGCTTGTGTGCCCGACCTGCTGATTGCTGACGAGCCAACCACGGCCCTGGATGTGACCATTCAAGCCCAGATTTTGGATTTGATGCGCAACCTGCGCCAAAATATTGGTACTGCAATTATTCTCATTACGCACGATTTGGGTGTTGTGGCTGAAATGTGCGAACGAGTGGCGGTCATGTATGCTGGGTATATTGTCGAACAGGCCGATATTCAGCCGCTGTTTGACAAACCCCTGCATCCCTACACCCAGGGTTTGATCGGCTCCATCCCGATCCTTGGAAAACTGAAAGAACGCTTGGAAGTGATTCCCGGTTCGGTGCCCAACCTCGTCAATCTTCCGGTTGGCTGTCGCTTTGCTCCACGCTGCCACGCTCGGACGGAATATGCCTTATCCATTTGTACCGATAAAGAACCCGGGCTTGTCGCATACAGCCCGAACCACACTGTGCGCTGCTGGTTGTACCAGGACGCTGAAGGTCACAGTGCGCCGCTTAAGTAAAATCCCATTGCGGAGCTTTTGATGAGCCAGAACCTAGCTAACGAACTTATTCAAGTTAAGAATCTTGTCAAATATTTTCCTGTGCGTGAAGGCTTACTTCAACGCGTCAAGGATCATGTTCGGGCGGTTGATAACGTCAGTTTTGTTGTGCGCGAGGGCGAGACCCTCGGAATGGTGGGCGAATCCGGTTGCGGAAAGACCACCATTGGGCGGACTATGCTGAGGCTGATTGAACCCACCTCGGGCTCGGTCATTGTTGACGGGAAAGATGTCTTCAAACTGGCGGGCGCTGAAATGAAGGCCATGCGCCGAAACATGCAAATCATCTTCCAGGACCCTTACGCTTCGCTCGATCCGCGCATGCCGATCGGCGAATCGGTGATGGAAGGCTTGAACATTCACAAAATTGGCACGCCCAAAGAACGTTTCGAAATTATGCTCGATACGCTCAAAAAGGTTGGCCTTGAAGATTACCACGCCCGCCGTTATCCGCACGAATTCTCCGGTGGACAGCGCCAGCGTATTGGTATCGCCCGCGCCCTGGCCCTGCGACCAAAATTCATCGTTTGCGACGAGCCGGTTTCGGCGCTGGATGTGTCCATTCAGTCGCAGGTGCTCAATATTTTGAAGGATTTACAGGGTGAGTTCGGCCTGACGTTCCTGTTCATTGCTCACAACCTGAGCGTGGTTGAGCATATTTCCAAGCGCGTGGCCGTCATGTACCTCGGGAAAATGGTGGAACTCTCGGAGCGGGATGAGTTATTCGCCAATCCTCTCCATCCTTACAGCAAAGCCCTTATGTCGGCCATCCCCATCCCAGATCCGATGCTCAAACGCGAGCGCACCATCCTCAAGGGTGACGTTCCCAGCCCGCTCAATCCGCCTTCAGGCTGCCGCTTCCATCCCCGCTGCCCGGTTGCTGTCGACATTTGCTCTCAACAAGAACCCGAATTTCGCGAGGCTGCGCCCGATCATTGGGTGGCCTGTTGGAAGGCGTGATTCCGGTAATCCTGGAGTAAGCTTATGCCTTACCATGTCTTGATAGTCGATGATCAGAAAGACGTCAGCCGGTTGCTGCGCTCTGCGTTGGAGACCATTGAGCAGGGGTTGAAGGTTTCCGAGGCTCCTTCGGGTGAGGAAGCCATTCTTGAAGCAGGCCGTACCAAGGTGGATTTGTTGATCGCCGATTTTCGACTTCCCGGCATCAATGGCGTGGAATTGACGAGAAAATTCCGTGCTCGCAACCCTGAGGGCAAAGTCATTTTGATTTCGGGGGTTTCTGATCCCAGGGTTTTGAAGGAAGTCGCCGAGTGCGGCGCTGATGCTTTTTTCTCGAAACCCGTCCCGATGAGTGATTTTTTGGATGCGGTTGAGCGCTGTCTAGGGCTTGCCCGCACCATCATAAACACCACCGGTGTTGATTCGGAACTGGAAGATCGCAAGGGCCTGGGCGATTTGCTGATTAACCTGCGCAAGGATTTAAACGCCCAATCTGTTTTGCTGCTCAATAATCAGGGGCAGGTCGTGGCGGAAGCCGGTCAACTGCCGGAGCCGCGTAACACTCCTGCCATGATTTCCGCGCTGCTGGGCATGTTTAATGCGGCGCAGAAAATTGCCAACCTGCTTGATCGCACTGAAAACCACCTGCACTTGTTCAACGGCGAATCCGCCGATGGGATTTTCCTGCCGATCGGGCCGGTGCATGCTCTTTTGCTGGCAGGCGAAGGCCTGGCAAATCCGAAAATGATGGCCACCCGGCTGGATTTGCTCTTTACCGCCCGGATTGAGTTGTTGAATGCGCTGAAAAGCATTGGCGTTACGGTGGAAGCTGAACAGGCCTCATCCAGCCTGCCGGTGGCCGTTGATGAGCCGCTGATTCCAGCGGAAGAATTGTCGCCAGATTTTTTGGATGTCTTGAATCAGGTTGGCAAAAAAACAGACGACGTCAACTCCTTTTGGGATAGCGCTATTGAAAAAGGTACGACTTTCACTGAACCTGATAAACTGACTTATGAACAAGCCTCGCGTTTGGGTCTGGCTCCAGACTCGGCGCAAGACAAATAGTGTGATAAAATCTCCCCCGCTTATTGGGGTGTGGTGCAACGGCAGCACATCAGCCTTTGGAGCTGAGTATCTTGGTTCGAGTCCAGGCGCCCCAGCCTTTTGGATTATTGCCCTGTAAAGGGTGTACCATATGACAGGCTTTGCGCCCAAACGGGTGCAAGGCCTTTTTATTTCCCCTCTGCGGTTTTGATTGAGGGGCAGGAGATGACATGAAAGTCACAGTAGTCTTACTTGCCGCTGGACAGGGCACGCGCATGAAGTCGGATTTGCCTAAAATGCTGCATCCCGTTTGCGGACAGCCGATCGTTTTTCACGCCCTGGCGGCCGCCAAAGCTGCCAGCACGGAAACGCCGGTTGTGGTGATCGGGCATGGTGCGGATGCGGTACGCAAAGCTTTGGGCCAGGCGGCTCGTTGCGTGGTACAGGAACAGCAGCTCGGAACCGGTCACGCCGTTTTACAGGCCTCCTCCCTGCTGAAAGACCAAACCGATTATGTGCTGGTGACCTATGGCGATATGCCGCTTTTGCGCGCTGAAACGCTTCAAAAGCTGGTGGAAGTACAGCAAGCCAACCCGGGCCCTCTGACCATGCTGACCGTTGTCCACGACAATCCGCGCGGATTTGGGCGCGTGCTGCGCAAGGCGGATGGCACGGTGGCTGCGGTTGTCGAAGAATTTGTGGCCACGCCGGAGCAGCTGGCCATTAACGAACTGAACGTGGGCGCATATTGTTTCCGCGCCGATTGGCTGTGGCAGGCTTTGCAGCGTATCCAGGTTTCGCCAAAAGGTGAGTATTTCCTGACCGATACTGTGGAGTTGGCAGTCAAGGATAATCTCCCGGTTCAAGCCATTTCCACTGATGATTTTTCCGAGACGATTGGCGTTAACACTCGCATTCATCTGGCGGAAGCTGAAGCGGCAATGCGCCTGCGTATTAATCAGCGCCACATGCTGGCGGGCGTCAGCTTCATCGACCCGGCCTCGACGTATATCGAAGCGGAAGTCAGCCTCGGGCGGGATACGGTCGTTTGGCCGAATACCTATCTGTTCGGGAAAACCTCCATCGGACAGAATTGTCAAATCGGGCCGAATTCCCACATCCGCGATACGATGATTGGAAACGGCTGCACGGTGCTTATGTCCGTGTTGGAGGGCGCTGTGCTCGAAGATGATGTCGATATGGGGCCGTTTGCACGCCTGCGCAAGGGCGCGTATTTGTCCAAAGGCGTGCATATGGGCAATTTTGGCGAGGTGAAAGACTCCAGGCTGGGACCGGGCGTCAAAATGGGACATTTCTCTTATATTGGCAACGCCACCATCGGCGCGGAGACCAATATCGGCGCGGGCACGATTACCTGCAATTTTGACGGCGAGATAAAACACCCCACCATCATTGGCGAGGGCGTGTTCATCGGTTCCGATACAATGCTGGTGGCTCCGGTCACGTTGGGCGATGGTGCGCGGACGGGCGCCGGTTCGGTGGTGACGCGGGATATCCCTGCCGATACGCTGGCGGTGGGCGTCCCGGCGCGGCCCATCAGACAATTGGAACGCAAACCCAAGAAAGATTAGCCCCGGGCGCGGAATGCTCCGCGCCGTGTTTGGAAAGGTGTTTATGAACAAAATCGCTGCTGACGAAGCCAAATTTCTGATTGACCTTGCCAACGAAGCCCGCCGCCGGGCCTATGTGCCTTATTCCAACTATGCGGTTGGCGCGGCGCTGCGCACCAAAAGCGGGCGCATTTTCACTGGCGTCAACGTGGAAAACGCCGCCTATCCCACCACGATGTGCGCCGAACGTGTGGCGATTTTCAAAGCCGTGTCTGAAGGCGAGCGCGAATTTGACGTGATTGCCGTCGTCACCTCCAATGGCGGCTCGCCCTGCGGCGGCTGCCGTCAGGTGATGGCCGAGTTTGGGCTGGATACGATCGTGCTGATCGGCAATGGCGAAGGAAAAATTCTCGACCAGACCACCGTCAATGGCCTGCTGCCCGGAGCGTTCACCCCGGCGCATCTTCCCAAGCCGTAGCGCATGCCACACATCACCTATATTGCGCTGGGTACCAACCTGGGCGACCGCCTCGAAAATTTGCGCGCCGCGTTGGTGGACTTTGCGCCTGAAATTCAAGTGTTGGATGAATCTCCCGTTTACGAGACGGAACCCTGGGGATATGCTGATCAACCTCCGTTTCTGAACATGGTCGTCCGCGCTCAAACGGAATTATCTCCCCGCGGCCTGCTTGACCGTTTAAAAGAGATCGAATCCACGCTGGGACGGGTGCCTTCCTTTCGCTACGGGCCGCGTCAGATTGACCTCGACATTCTCTTTTACGACGAGCTCGTCCTCGATAGCGAATCACTCGTCGTCCCGCACCCGCGCCTGCACGAACGGGCTTTTGTGCTGGTGCCGCTGGCCTCGATTGCCCCGGCGTTGCTACATCCGCGGCTGGGCCTGAGCGTGGCGCAGCTGCTCGAAACAGTGGACCGGCGCGGGGTGAGCGTTTTTCAGTCCGTTTAACCGGAGAAATGTGACTGCGCTGTCTGCCTCGATTTCGCGCTGTCCGCTCCCGAATCCCTTTTCAGTTATAATGATGGCAAGCGCAAACTGGAGGTTCAAATGGATGAATTGAAACCACTCAATTGGAAGCAGAAGCCCGGCGTCGGCTATTCGGTGGCTCGCCGCGCGGATGGCGGCATGAATTTGACGTTTACTGATCTTTCGGATGCGACCATTGCCGATTGGCGTGAGTTTGCTTTTGAGCATTTGATGGGATCGGATCGCCTGACCCGCAATCTGTATGACCTGCGGGATGTCAGCAATATTCACGAAAAAGCCATCAAAATGGCGGTGGAAGTCAACAGCGATCCTTCCACGCGCAACCTGCGTGTGGCGGTGTTGGTGGCTTCGGAAGATGCGCGCCAGGCCATCATGAATGTGGCGGCGGGTGCGGTGGGCAGCGGTGCGGCCATCCGTATTTTTACGAGCATGGCCGAAGCTGAAACCTGGCTAATGAAATCGATGGAGCAGTTTTTGTAAATGGCTGCGCTGTCCATTGGTTCGAAAACGTTTGAATGGGGTGCCCGCACAATTGTGATGGGCATCCTTAATATTACGCCGGATAGTTTTTCGGGCGACGGCTTGCTGACTTCAACTTCTCAGCGCGATGAAGCTGCTTTGGATCAGGCGCGGCGCTTTCTGGCGGCTGGCGCCGATATTCTGGATGTGGGCGGTGAATCCACTCGCCCCGGCTCGCAGCTGGTCAGCGCGGACGAGGAACTGGAGCGGGTCATCCCGGTCATTTCTGCGCTGAGACAGGAATTCCCCGACGCGCTCATTTCGGTCGATACCTATAAGGCGGACGTGGCTGAAGCGGCCCTGCGGGCGGGCGCGCACATGCTCAACGATGTGTGGGGCTTGCGCGCGGATCCGCGCCTGGCGGAAGTGGTGGCCCACAGCGGCGCGCCGGTGGTGCTGATGCATAATCGCAGCAAACCGTCCAACGCGCAAATCGAGACCAACCTGGGCGGGCGCTATGTGGGCATGGAATATGTCAACCTGCTGGAAGATGTCAAAAACGAATTACTTGAATCGGTGGCGCTCGCCCGAAAGGCTGGCATCCCCGCTGAGAAAATTATCCTTGACCCGGGCATTGGGTTTGGCAAAACCGTCGAACAAAACCTGGAACTGCTTAACCGGCTGGGCGAAATCTGCGCGCTGGGCTTTCCCATTTTGCTGGGGCCTTCGCGCAAATCGTTCATCGGATATACCTTGAACTTGCCTCCCGATCAGCGCGTGGAAGGCACCGCCGCGGCGGTTTCTGTTGGCATTGTGCGCGGGGCGGATATTATCCGCGTGCATGATGTCGAAATGATGACGCGCGTGGCGCGCATGACGGACGCCATTGTGCGTCACTGAACAGGCTGATGATGTCATCCGATTACGATAATAAACTCTTGCGCGAAGCGATCATGAATATCCGGGCCAAAGATTTCAGCCTGGCGCGCCGCTATCTGGAACGCGCGCTCGATATTGCGGATGATCGTGAGACGCTGACCTGGGCCAATTATTGGATGAGCCAGATCAGCGACGATCCTCTGGAGAAGCGCAAATATCTCGAAGAAGCGGTTGCCAACGATCCGACTCATCCCGAGGCGCGCAAAGCGCTGGCCATTATGAACGGCCAACTCAAGCCGGAAGAAATCGTCGACCCGAATGCTCTGCCCGTCCAGCCCACAGAAACGCAGGGCGCCAAAGCGGACCGCTTCACCTGTCCCAAATGCGGCGGGCGCATGGTCTTTGATGGCGATGGGCGCACGCTGCTGTGTGAACACTGTGCCCGCAATCAGCCCCTGGATCGTTCCGCGCCGCAGTTTGAGCAGGATTTTGTGCTGGCGATGGCGACCGGCAAGGGACATCGCGCGCCGGTGGCGGTGAAGACCTTTAACTGTCAGGGCTGCGGAGCGCAGTTCATCCTGCCGCCGCTGGAAATTTCCTGTGTCTGCGCTTATTGTGGTTCGGCGCATGTCGTTATCGCGACAAAAGAACTCGTTGAACCGGATTCGATTATTCCAATGGCGTTTAATCAGCGCCAGGCGGCGACCTTGCTGGTGGAGTGGGTCGAAAAACAAAAAATCACGCCCGAAGGAAAAGTCCAGGCGCCGCGCGGAATGTACCTGCCGGTCTGGACTTTTGACATGATGGGCATCGTTCCCTGGAATGGCGTCATCGAGCGCAGGGATCAGAATGAGCCTATCTCAGGCGAAAAAAACGTCAGCTATGACGATCTCGCCGTCCCTGGCGCGTCCAAACTGGCGGACTTGCTGCCCAAGATTATGCCCGGTTTCGATACTTCCAGCGCTGCGGCGTATGATCCGCGCTACCTGGCCGGTTGGCCTGCTGAAGTGTACGACCTGCTCATGTCTGACGCTTCGCTGGAAGCCCGCCAACAGGCGGCTCAACGCGTGCGCCACGAGATTCAATCTGACATGCGGAATGTCAGCGATTTGAGTTATAGCACCTCCAACCTGTCGATTCTGTCGTTCAAACTGGTGCTGATTCCGCTGTGGGTCACCACGTATCCACTCGGCGGGCGCGATTTCCGCGTCATCATCAATGGACAGACCGGCGCCGTCTACGGTGAAACCAACAAACAGGGGCTTAAGGGCTGGTTGGAAGAACTCCTGGGTAGCTGATACAATAAAAGCATGTCCGCCCTTCCACTTCTGCGCCGACGCCGCGAGCGCCGTAACGATCAGCGTCAGCGTTCACAAAGCCGCCTGACGCGCAGCCTGCTCGGCGCAGGCTTGATAGTGGCCGTCTTTCTGGGCGCGCTGATCATTGGCGGGACTTTTGCGTATGCCTCCGTCACCGCCGACCTGCCTTCGCTCGACCAACTCCCCGTTTTGCTCAATCCGACCACTGGCAGCCTGCTCCAGCCGACGCGCGTCTATGACCGCACCGGCACGCATCTGTTGACCGTGCTGGCGCCACAGGATGCGCAGCGCAGCTATCTGCCCATCGATCCCCAATCTGCCGAACATTTGCCCGATACCCTGGTCCACGCCACGCTGGCGCTGATGGATCCCGGTTTCTGGAGTCATCCCGGGTTCCTACTGGACGGACTCGGCAATCCTGACGCCCATCCCACCCTGGCGCAAAAACTGGCCGTCGACCTGCTGTTGTGGAATGAACCGGCCAGCCTGCGCCGTGCCATGCGTGAGCGCATTCTGGCCGCGCAGATGACTTCCCGTTTTGGGCGCGAGCAGGTGTTGGAGTGGTATCTCAACAGCGCCAACTACGGCCATTTTGCCTATGGCGCCGAGAGCGCCGCGCGCCTGTACTTTGGCAAACCGGTCACGCAGATTAACCTGGCCGAGGCCGCATTGCTGGCCTCCGTCAACGAATCTCCGGCCATCAATCCGTTGGATGCGCCGCAGGCCGCTTTGCAGCGCGGGCAGGAGGCGCTCAACCGCATCCAGGCGCGCGGACTGGCTTCTGCGGATGAGATCAACCTGGCCCATTTTGTTTCGATCAGCTTTCAGCCGCAGCCGCAGCCGTCCAACCTGGCGCCGACTTTTACGGCGCTGGTGCTTTCGCAGCTTGAAAACCGCTTCAACCGAGCGCGCGCCGAGCGCGGCGGCATGTTGGTGTTGACCACGCTTGATTTTGACCTTCAGCGCCGCGCCACCTGCGCCGTCCAGACTCAGCTCGTGCGCCTGAATGGCGCCGACTCGCAGCCCTGCGAAGGCGCGGGCGCCCTGCCGCCTCTGCCGCCCGGCCAGAACGCGCCGAATGCCGCCGCCAGCGCCGTAGTGCTCGATCCACGCAGCGGGCAGGTGTTGGCGTTGATTGGGGATATTAAGGAAAGTGGGACGGAATCGGCCTTTTTGACACCGCATCGCCCCGGAACTTTGCTGACGCCTTTTGTGTACCTGGCCGGATTTACCCGCGGCCTGTCTCCCGCCACACTGACTTGGGACATCCCGCCAGCGGATTCCGCTGCCCCGGCCAGCGACGGCGCGTATCATGGCCCGCTGCGTCTGCGGGAGGCTTTCGCCAACGATACGCTGGGGCCCACCACGCAGGTCTTTGACCAAATGGGCGCGGCGCTTGTCCAACAAACGCTGTCATCTTTCGGGTTGGATCTGCCCGCCGCCAGCTTGAATGCGTTGGTCGAAACGGAAAACCGCTACTCGGTCATCCAAATGGCCCGCTTGTACGGAGTCTTCGCCGCCCAGGGCACGCTGATTGGACAGGCTTCCGCCGAAGGTATGCTTCCATCCGCACTTTTGGCGCTGCGCGGCGCGGACGGCACTTCCTACGCCGATTGGAGCGTCCCGGCCTCTGAACAGATTGTCAGCGGACAACTGGCTTACCTGGTGACGGATGTCTTGAGCGGTCAGCGCCCCAATCTGCCCGATTTGGGGCGGCCCGTGGCGATCAAGCCCGCGCTGACGCTGGATGGCGCCGACACCTGGGCGGCGGGCTACACTCCGCATCGCGTGGTGGTGGTCTGGATGGGCGGCGAGGGCCTGTCGCAGCGCCCGGTGACCGGACTCTGGTCGGCGCTGATGCAATCTGCCAGCCTGGATGTGCCGCCCGATGGCTGGCCGCTGCCGGTTGGCATGCTGCGCCTGAAAGTATGCAACCCATCCGGCCTGCTGCCAACCGAGGCCTGTCCCAACCTGGTGGACGAGGTTTTTATCGAAGGCTATCAGCCGGTTCAGGCTGATACGCTGTTTCGCTCCTATGCCATCAACCGCGAAACCGGCTTTCTGGCGACGATTTTTACGCCGCCGCAGCTGGTGGAGAAACGCGTTTTCATGCTGGTGCCGCCTGAAGCGCAGACTTGGGCCCGGGCCGCCAATTTGCCGGTTCCACCCACGCAATACGACACGCTTCAGCCGCCGCCCGTCAACGCGGATGTGAATATCAGCTCTCCGGCCATGTTTGCCGCGCTGAAGGGCAAAGTCAGCATCCAGGGCACGGCGGGTGGCGCGGATTTTGCGTATTATCGTTTGCAGTATGGCCAGGGATTAAATCCGGAGGCCTGGGTGCTGATCGGCACGGATATGAAAAAGCCCGTCAACGGCGGCGCGCTCTCAGAATGGGAGACGGCCGGGTTGCAGGGCTTGTATTCTTTGCAATTGATGGTCGTGCGGGGGGATAACACGATCGCCACATCCACGGTGCAGGTGACGATCGATCAGCCTTAATCGCCTACTGCGGATTTTCTGCCAGCGCGGCAGTCATGCCCAACCCAATGTAAATCAGCCCAACCACATAGCGTTCCGCCTGCCAGACCTTGCGCTGGGATTTCAGCCATTGTCCCGCGGAACTGGCTAGCAGGGCATACATGCCGTCGCTCACGATGGCCATCAAAACGAACAGCACGCCCAACGACAGCAGCTGCAGGCTAATCTGTCCCTTGCTGTGGTCGACGAACTGCGGCAGGAAAGCCAGGAAAAACAGCGCGGTTTTCGGGTTGAGCACCGCGACCGTCACGCCCTGTGAAAAAATCCGTTTCAGGCTTTGCGGCTCGACCTTGGTCTCTTGCAGTGCACTTTCGCGTGAAAACAGTTTACGCACTCCAAGATACACCAAGTAAGCCGCGCCGAGATATTTAACCACGCTGAAAGCGGTCGCGGAGGAGAACAACAGCGCCGAAAGCCCGATGGCGGCGGCCAGCGCATGGAAAAAGTTGCCCACTTCCACACTTAAGACCGAAACCAGACCGGCCACACGGCCCTGGTCGACACTGCGGGCGATGATGTAGAGCACCGCCGGGCCGGGGGTAAGTAACAGTACAATCGAAGCAAAGATGAAAATGGGAAGTTTATCGAGGTTTAGCATGGCGTATTCCAGTTGAGGGGTTTGGGATGGGAAACATAGAGAATACATTACTCCAAATTTTTGCTGATTTCAAGTGCCAGTTTTTCAGGAAACGGCTGTGCCGTCAGTCGGCGGGCGAGAACAGCAGCAATTCCGGGCCAGCCTCAACCAGGGTGACATTCTTTTCATAGCGCAGTCCCAGCTTTTTCAGCAGGTGAATCGAAGCCTGGTTATCGGATTGGGTCACGCCTACGATGCGAGTCAGCCCCAATTGACTTTTGCCATAAGCCAGCACCGCCGCAGCCGCTTCAAAGCCGTAGCCTTTTAGCCAGAACTGCGGCAGAAATGCGAAACCAATATCCACATCCTGCAAGACTGCCCGCTTGATCAGCCCGCACATTCCAATCGGAATCCCGCTGTCCTTCAACAGGATGGCATATAGGCCAAAGCCGAAGCGTTCGTAGCTGGCAATTGGGCCATTCAGAATATAGGCGCGCGCCTGCTCAAGGGTTCTGACGCCCCGATCGCCGATGAACTGAATAAACGAAGGCTGATTCAACAAATCAAGGATAAACCCGACATCATCCAGGCCGAGTTTACGCAGGGCCAGGCGTTCTGTTTCTAGGATATTCATGGCATAAAACCTGTGGGGAATCTCGTAAAACCGGGCGTGACCGCTTTACAGAGGCTTGATCCCGGTAATCATCAGCCCATCATCGTGCAGCTGGGATACTTTTTCGGGGTTATTGGTCAGCAGGGTGATGGATTGAACCTGCAGTTCGCGCAAGATTTCTGCGGCGCGGATATAACTGCGCGCATCCGCCGAATAGCCCAGTTTCACGTAGGCTTCGCTTTGAGACACGCCCGCCTCCTTCAGTTTGCGGCTCAACAGCAGCGCCAGATGCCCATTGTTTTTCCCCTGCTGATCGAGCCAGATGATGACTCCCTGCCCCGCATCCTGAATGAGCCGCTGCGCCATTTCCATCTGCTCGCGGCAATCGCATTCGATACTATTAAAAACGTGCCCGGAGATACATTGGGAATGCACCCGGCACAGCACATTCTCGCGGTTGGCGACCTCGCCCATCACCAGCGCGATGATTTCCTTTTGTCCATCGTAATAAAGGATTTGCGTGAACGTGCCAAAGCGGGTTTCGAGCTTGCCATCGGCTAAACGGATAATCATGGAAACGATCCTTCTGTGTGGATTTGACCTGTTACCTAGTTTGACTCCCCCCGAGTTTAACATAGTTATCAGACGGCTGTAAACCCGCACCATTGAAGCATTATGGTCGGTCATTGAAGCATTCTGACGCACCATTGAAGCATTATGGTCGATCTCCAAAGCCTTATGGTTCGTCGTCCATTCCCCAACGCAAACCGAAATCAGGCCTCCCCCAGCGCCAATTTATGCAACACATTGACCGTGTTCCAATTTCTGGTAGTGGCGGCGACCTTCAATTTTCTTTCGAAAAAATTGTTGGATAACTTCGTCTGACCATAGCCGTTCGGGCAAAAAAGGAAGATTTCATTGTCGCCCACTAAAAACTCATCGCTGCTGTTTTCCGAGACAGCCAACACCCTCAGCGCCGACTCGGGTGGGGCGCTGTATAAAAAAGTGACGTGCAGTTTGGCCGGGTCCGTGTTTCTTTTCAAGAAGGGATTGCTGGCGATCACCCGCTCAAAATCCCTCGCGTCGCGTAGAAAAACCGCCACGGAAAAGCCAAAAGCCCGCTCGATGCCCGCTTCGATTGATTCGGCCAGCTTGACTGGGTTCTCCTCCGGGCTGTCGAAAACCACATTGCCACTCTGCACATACGTCCTGACATTGACCGGTCCCAGCGACTCATACAAGCCCTTTAACTCACCCATCAGCATCCGTTTTTGCCCGCTGACATTGATTCCGCGCAGCATTGAAATAAAAGTATCCATGCAAGCTCACCAAACGATCCCTTTCTCGAAACAGCGTTCACGGCCCGGTGTTCATCCGCATGTCTGACCAGGCTGGTTGTGACCGGTTTATTTTATTTTTCCGCCTTTGCGACGATGGCAAACTCATTCTCATCAGCCTTGAATTCATCGCCCGCAACATTCGCCAGATACTGCTCAATTTGCAAGCCGCTTTCGGCGAATTCTTTGGTCAGGCTGTCTTTGTCATAATGCTGCAACCAGTTATAGATTTTCCGGGTGCGATTTCTTTCGATGATTGTATATTTGTCCAAAGTTACTTTAGCATCAGCGTATTTGAACGTGTTTTGAAACACGAAATTTTTTTCTGGAGACCAAAAATTATTTTCAGGGTTGGCGGTGTACGTGGCGCTTTCTTCTCTTTGATTGAAAGCATTGAACGAATGCACATCCAACAGGATGGACCCCTCAGGTTTCAGGCAAATCTTGAACTTTTCCAATAATGCTTTTCTTTGTCCCGGGCTTAAAGCGCAAAAATCACAGAAGATCATCACGATCAAATCGTATTGGTTTACCGAATTGAACTCCAAGTAATTTTGATTGACATATTGGATGTTTAGTTTTTCATCCCTGGCCCTGTTCCTGGCATATTCAATGGAATTCCTTGAGAAATCAATCCCCGTAATGCTTGCATTGGCTTTTGCGAGTCGTTCCGTGTATAACCCCGGCCCACATCCAAAATCAATAACGGACTTGCCTTCACGAATCTCAAATTGAGAGATTATCCAATCAACGGATTTGTTGATGAAAGAAAAATTTCTGCTTGATGCATCAATCTCGCCATTCAGATGATAGGAAAGCATTTGCCTTGAAATATATTCATCCACCCATAACTCGTGCGCTGTATAAAACTCAAAAGGCTTGGGGCGAGAATTGATTTCTTCGAGTTGAACAAACATTTACACATTCCTTAAGCGCCATGTCCAACGGCTGGGAGTGGCGCGTTTGTGGATAGCGCATATTCCATGTTTTACCGTTACAGTTGAAAAGTAATTAGCAGCGCTCGCATGATACGGATTTATTTCTCATCGAAATTACCGATCATCCAATCCCTTTCCATTGAGAATTTGCGGTAACCATTTTTCAACCCTTGCCTCGCGGGTTTTGGATTGTTTGGGCGCAGAAAAATGAAGAATGTATGCTCTTTGCCGTCCCGGCGTCAGGGCATCAAAAGCGTCTTGTAGGCCGGGAACTTGCTCCAACCTGGAGATAAATTCTTCAGGAACGGTGAATTCTGTCGCCTTTTTAAAATCCACTTTTAAACCGGCTTTTTCCACTTCAATGGCTTCATCAAGATAGGCTTTCAAGATGGATTCCATTTCAACTATTTCTTTGAGATTGGTGAACCGAATCTGGCGACCTGCCTGCACGTTCTCCGTTTGTTGGATCAGGATGCCCTCGGCATCTTGTAACAAGGCACCCTTGATAAACAGAATCGCACAGTATTCTTTAAATCCATGAATTAAGACGACGTTGCTTTTCTCGAACATGTAACAAGGAACGCCCCACTTTAATTCTTCAGTTAGCGGGCGGTCAAGAATGATCATTCTCAATTTCTTGAATTCTTCCTGCCACTTTTCGGCTTTATTAAAATACCAATCAACCTTGGGGTTTGTGCTATTCATTTGTTGCTACTCCTTTATGTGGTGTCCGGGGAATATTTTCTCCATGCCACCAGCGATAAATTCCTGGCGAATGCCGCCAGACGCTTTCTTGGCCGCTATGCCTTAATCCGATACCAGTATTGATACTGCTCCTGAAAACCAATTTTTGCATAAAGATGGAGCGCAGGCGCATTATCAAGCATTACTTGTAAATAAGCCTGCCTGGCCTGGTTTTGTTTGCCCCAAGCTAGGATGCGCTTTACGATTTGTTGTCCGTAACCGCGACCACGGAAATCCTGAGCGGTGACAATATCAAACAAACCAATATAACCAGATTGTAGCACTCCCAGCCCGCAGGCAACAACTTTGCTATCGGATTTGAGAGATACAAAACAGTGGCGAGGAACAATGTTGAGTAGGATTTCTCGCAAGGTTTTGCCATTTCGTTCAGAAACCGCGCTCATGGCACAAAAACTTTTCAGCCATTCAGCGGATAAATTTTCTTGCAGCGCTGTTTCTGACAGTGCGCGCAAATCCACGCTTTCCAAATCTACGGTTTGGACGCTGGTCTGGGAGTTTTTTTGATAACCGCTTTGCTGCAGCCTGTCATCCAGATCGCCTGGATGACAGGCTGGGGTCATTTTGAAGACTACCGGTAGATTCTTCTGTTGATAAAGACTTTCGCAGAAACGAAGGTTCTCATCAATGTTTACGTTTGAAGGATATAGCGGATTGATGGAATTCGCCCGTTTGGTGTATCCATTGGCGAAACGGATAATCCAGCCATCATAGACTACTGTTTGCAGCGCTGCCCACGCATTCAAGGAGAGTTCTTCAATCGTGGGGATCATTTTGCTCCGAGAAGGGAAATAGTTTGTGGCGGATGGGGATTCTTTTTCGAGCCGGGAAAACTCGTAGCGCGGAAAATGTTTGACTTCCCCTGGGGCGTGGCGACGAATCCCACATGTTTATTGCGCGATTTGTTCGCCCGCTTTTGGATCACAAGATGCTTTTCTCTGTTGCAGGACGATACGGTTCTTCTTTGACCAAATGCCCGTACAAAATCTTAATCATCAGAGCTGGAGCAAACCATTCAAATCCTTGAACAGGAGAAATAACATAGATGTTCAATAATAACGCTAAGGATATGGCCAGGAATGCTACGGGTCTTTTGAGATATAGCGGAGTACTTATGATGATTATCGTGCCTGCCAGTAGAAAGGCGTACCAAAAAATTCCATAAAAATAACCTGGTGCCCCGAAAAGGATTGCAATTAGTAAAGTGTGAACGTGCAAAGCAGAAAAGGCGAAATGATTTTTGAAGAAAGCAGTGTATTGTGGCTCATCAGGTTTTACCGCTGTATGATAGAACCGCTTGCAAGAATTGAGACTATTGGCAACGATGCCGCCAATAACGTCGAAGGCAAGAAATCCCGCCAAAATATATTGCCACCAAGCCCAATTTAGCGCATGTGTCAGATACAAATATCCATAAAGGCTTGCGCCTACCAAACTTGCAACCCAACCCAAAACCTGTTCTGCATTCGTTGCGCCAGTACCCAGTAAAAAATCTGCTTCTCCGCTGTAATTCCAATTAATATTGACCTTGTCGTCGGGCATGAGTTTCTCCGTAAGAAAGGTTAGCGCGTAATAAATATTACAGCTTGTCCGCTGTACTGCAGTCCATGTTGCAGGGGCAGGGCATAAGGATGAGGATGGCAGACAGGCAATTCTCAAGCATTTGCTTCGGCGACCGCCTCTTCAACGATGGTACTCATTGTCTGGAGGTAACGCGCATATGTAAATTCCTTCACGGTTTCCTGCGCAAGTTGTTCCATTTTATTTACTGCATCCCGGTTAGCGGAGTCATATACCCATTCAATACCTTCAACAAATCCCTGTTGCGTGCCGTCTGTAATAATTCCATTAATGTAATTTTGGATATAGTCTGTTACACCAAGCACGTCTTTCCCATTTACTATGCTGATTTTTCCCATCCGCATAGCGTTAAGGTAAGTTTGTTGACCTGACGACTTTGTTCTTCCGGAAACAAGAGGTGTTATTACCATGTCAGCTTCACGCATCAGCCGAATAAATTCAGGGTGTGAAACCTGGACTACCTTGACATTCGCAGGAATATCTTTATGCCCATTCAGCACACGTGTAGCGATAATAAACTGCCGGTGTGGGAGTTGGCGGGCGGTCTCCAGCAGTAAATCATAATCTCTCGAGGGATTTCCTCCCGCAAAGATATACCCTTTGGTGGCCATTGCCCCAGCATTGATTTCATCATCAGTAAACGTATAGTTATAAATACATACCTTTACTTTTTCAGGTGCAATGCCCCATAGTTGAGCGAAAATCTTTTCTTCCCCCAGGGAATGGACTGCATAACGCTGAATGGATCGATCTGCCAGCTGGATCAGTGTTTTTTGAAAGAGATATTTTAAGGTTCCCCCTTTATGCCACATATCATCTGCCATTACAACAGCAGGGCGCTTCGGAAAAAAACGCATAAAAATACAAGCCAGTAAATCCGGATGGATTTTCCCGCTGACACTATCCAAGACCATTACGTCACAATGGCGTGCCCATTTCAACAGTGTCCACAATCGCCTGATTGAACCGAAAAGTTCTCCCTTAAGACCACCTGCAGAAGCAAATTGCGAAAAAGCGAGATACGGTACCAATCCGGAGCGCAAGGGAGGTAAATCAAGATCTACTGTAACAATATATTTGGGATGTTCCATTCTTATTCCTTCTATTCACTCGCATAAAAATGAATTCCTGCCATTTAGCTGCCAACGGATTGCCGTCAGCAGCGTGGCGGCGTTTGCGCCTTTGTTTACGGGGGTGGGATTGTCACGTTATTACTCACGGTTGCTCGCGGGACATTCACGAGCGGGGCGGGCACATCGATAAATCTGTTATCTCTGATAACCACATCCGTGAGGGAGACGGGTGTTTCCACATATACATTTATTCCCTGGCATTTTTCAATCATACCCCGCTCAATCAAAATATTTTTTAGTGGCAATTGCGCTTTTGATGTTTCCATTCCAAATCCAACCCCCTTCTGCCCTCCGCCTGTGCGGTAAAAGTTTGGATTGATACAACCCGCATAATAACCTGAGAGGGTTATATTCTTCGATCCGTCAATGTAAACGTTTCTGCTCCAATTGTCATGAGTGTTTATATTGATCATGGTTACGTTGGATGAGTTCAGAACGCCCAACCCTTCGCCGCAATTATTATAAATGTGCATATTCGTAAGGGTTACATTGGAGGCCCAATCAATGGAAAGTCCCCGCCCCCATGTCTCCGCATCAATGCACTTCTCGCCTGCACGATTCTGCCAGACTCCATCATGCACGGTTACATTATCCATAGCCAGGTTGTTCACTTTTGCGGATACCTTGGTTCGGGCAGTAAAGGCATAACCGCCACTAACATCCAGGTTTCTAATTTGAATGTTGCTTGCGTCAATGAGAAGGGCTTCATTGACTGATGTTTGCGGCGCGGCGATACTTCCTCCGTCAATAACAATTCCTGTCTTGGTGATTGTCACCTTGTCGGGATATATACCGGCAAAGTGGATTACATCACCTGTAATAAATATGTCTTGCGCCCGTTCATAAGTCTTGCACGGTGCAGAAAGACTGCAATTTGCGGCATCATTGCCTGTTGCATTGTTAACATACAGGCCGTTTAAGGGTTGAAGTTCTTCTACCGCTAGAGTACCAGTAACTGATGTTTGCACTTTGTTTGGGCCCAATGTTGGGATTGCCTCATTTGAAGGAGCTCCACAAGCCTGAGTTACAAAAAGTAAGATAGCCAGTGCAAAAGCAGGGTTCCATTTTTGTGAATAGTGCTTGATTTTCAAGGTGAATTCCCTTATGTCTTTAGATTTTCGAAACAGTTCTCATTTGAAGCGGGCTAACGGATTAAGAATTGATTCGGCAGGATGGGCAACTGGGGAGAGTCTATCACTCTCTCTCTATAGGGCGCTTTGATTATACTTTCTACCACCCCGATTAACTCTCTGTCGGACATCTTTTTGACCTTGTCATTGCTGAAAGGAGCATGTATCAAGACTTCCAGTTCTGTATCAGGATCCATATACAGTCTGTTCGCAGGTTTCAGTTTATAGAATCCGTTGAGGGTAATAGGCAATAAATCCAGGGTGCTGTGCCTTAGGATGTACACAAATCCATGCTTGAATGGGTGGATTTGCCCATCGGGCGAACGCTGTCCCTCAGGAAAAATAATAACGTTTCCCAATGGATCACCTTCAAGGGCTTTATCCTGTGCCTGTTTGGTTTTTTGGGGGTCTTTCTTGTCCACAAACACGACCCCATTTTGTTTCTGGAAATGTCCCAGCACCGGTATGCGCGATATGAATGCCGCAGCCACAATGGCAGCTTCTGGAAACAAGCCCATCAGGATAAAAGAGCTATAGAAACACGGGTAATTGGAGATGATCAGGTAGCGCTTGTGTTGCTCTATTTGCCGGAGACCGGAAACGGAGAATTTTTTGCCGACAATTCGAAACAGAATCGTCATGAAATATGGTTTTAATTGCCAGACGGATGCAGGTTAATACCCCAAGTACAAGCCCAATTGGAAGAGCGAAAAAAACTAAAAGGTGCGATACCACATACATTGACACGGTCGAGAGAACAATCCGTAAAAAGCGTTTCATCTCTTGTTCTTCAGCATGCCTTTTTACTCGACGCGCAGTCCAGCGGCAGGCGGCCTGCCCCGCACGCTCTTTGCGGGGATACCGGCAAGCACGGGATTTGGCCAGTTTTAAGGTTGCGAAGAAACTATATTGTCGAGAGAAACTTGCAGAACTTGGGCAATGGCTGATAAAACATCAAGTGAGCCTTTGCGCTTACTGGTTTCCAACTGTGACAAATATGGAACGCTAATCCCCGCTTTTTTGGCGGTCTCTGGCTGTGACATGCCGCGATACTCACGCCAGACTTTTATTGGGTTTTCGCCATCGAGAATGGCATAAATTACTTTGCTAGGAACTAATTCATCATCGCCGCGTTCTAAAGCCGCCTTTGCGCTGTCATAATCTTGGACGTCTTGCAACATTTCGGCTTTTTCGACGAGTTCCAAATAGATTTTATAAGGAATGACTGCCCATTCTGGCTGATCACCTTGTTTGATTACCTGTACGCTCATTTGTACACCTCGGCCCTGGGGGCAATTTTCATAACAATAATTATCACCTGGTCTTTGTGGATTTCATAAATCACCCGCCAATCGCCAACCCACAACCGATAACCTGACCTACCTTGCAGTTTTTTGGCGTTTGAGATTGATGCAAATGGGTCAACGGCGACTTGCTCCATCTTTTCCCGAATCAACTGGGCAGTATTTCGGGGCATTTTGAGCAGGGTTTTCGCGGCTTGGGTGGTGTAGGTGATTTTGTACACGCCCCTATATTAGCATAATGCTAATGATATTTCAATAGTTATTTGCTTATTGTGCCAAGGACGGGCGCAACGGCAGGCGGCCTGCCCCGCACGTTCTTTGGCGGATAAAATCACCAGATGCCGAATTCGCCGCACGCCCCGTTGACGAAAAAACAGAACCACCGTTCAACCCAATTTTACGGAACCATTGCGGCTGCTTTGATAATTTGACCGGAGCTGTTGTTTCGTGGCCCGGAATCGTTATTTCGGGGCGATGTTTCCTTGTTTCACGGGCATGAATCTTTATTGCGGGCCAATGGTCCCTTGTTACGGAGTTCCGTTCCTTTGCTACGGGACTTCGTTCCTTTGTTACGGATACCCGTTTCCGACTGGCTCCGCCGAATTTCCCGATTTCCGCCGTGCTGTGGTTGACTTGCGCTGCAATGTTACTGACTTGCGGTGCAATGTTATTGACTTACGTCACGATGTTATTGACTTGTGCTGCGATGTTATTGACTTACGCCGTGATGTTCCTTTGTTACGGGGGCATGTTCCTTTGCTACGGAGTTCCGTTCCTTTCCTACGGAGCTACGTTCCTTGTTACGGAGTTATGTTCGCAAGATGATTGACGCAGAACTACCTTTTGGACGAGTTCAAGCCCGTTTTCTTCTCTCGATGTGGCTCTGCTAACCGGCTGGTTTTTGAGAAACGATGTGTTGGGTTGCTACTTGAATTAACCAGTAGTTGCCATTATTTCATCAATATCATTATCCAAAAAACCTATCAATTTACCAACCTGCTTTACAAACATCTTTTCGGTAATGTGGAAAGTGCCATCGCGTTTTGCAAGCGTCACCATATCTACTAACAAACCAATCGCGTCATCAGGCGAGCTGGCAAATGCTGAGTAATCTACGACAAACTTTCCGCTTTTATCTATTGCCTGCATCAGGTCTGCTCTTTCACTTTCCGTTAAATCCGCATTTCTTATTATGGTTTGGACATACTCGCGTTCTTCCGCTTTGATTGTGCCATCAACTTTCATTAGATTTACAAGCGTTTGCACCTTTGGCATATCAGGGCTAATGCTTTGAGTAGACGCACGGCTAATGGTAGCGGTTGGGACAGATACGGATTCAGTTTCCAGCGGCATTTCTTCAATGACTTCTTCCGAAAGCACAATCTCTTTTTCAAAAATCTCAATGGCTTTTTTGCCAACTTGTCGCGTCAAGTAGTTTGACCAAACTGCCATCGCCGCCGCACCAACACCGGGAAGCCATTTGCTGATAGCCGATTTTAGGGCTTGTTGTGTAACCTTTCCTGCTAACATCGCGATAATTTGCTGAAATGCCCGTAAGGCAACACGCTTTACTAAAACTTTGCTACCCTGCATAACCAGCAATGAGCCTGCGCTTGACCCCATCGCAGTTATAAGAACACCGGCTAATAGTTCTTTGTTCAGAACTTTGCTTTTTCCATATGCCATGCCTACATCGTAAATCAGCGCCAACTGATTACGAATGACAGCGGCATTTCGGGGATAACGGCAACCATGCCCCAAGGACCTGGCACAAGCCCTGCGCCGCCCGAAATAGCGGCATTGGTGATGGAATACGAATTGATAATAGACGGAACAGATTTTTTGTCAGGGATTTCGTCAGGGTGTTTGGCAAAATGACCACTACGGTCAGAAACCACTAACTCAAATACCCCCGTCATTTTTTCGGTAAGTTTGTTTTGTAGAGCGTTCTCAACTTCCTTGCTTTCACCATTGGTTTTTGCGTCATCTTGTTTTGTCATTCTATGTACTCCAATTTTAGTATGATAGTGCGGAATCAAGCGGCCCACTGAATTAAGGATTGATACGGCAGGATGGACAGAAGTCAGAAGAAGGACTCTGTGCGCCGCCAAAGGTAAGGCATTTTGCGGGGCATGGTTGGGCAGGAGGCCCGCCGTGGGTGCAATTTTGGTCAGGAAAAACTAAAAATTTAGGGGCAAAATCACACAGCGTTTTACCAATAGAATTCCCGCGCTATGGGCGGCCTGTTGAGTCAGGCCGCCGGAGTTGATAAGAATAGTATAGCGAGTTTTTGGTTGGGTTGCAATCCTTTTTCGCAAATTTGGGCGGAATTTTCAGGGTTGATCCTGCCGCATCCAGCGTTTGACGGCTTCGGTGGGGTGCTGGTGCTGGTTCATGCGGGCCAGTAGTTCCTGCGGGGTTTCGGCCAGGCTGATCATTTCGCGGTGTTCGGGGTAGAGAAAGCCTTCTTTTTCGGCGTGCAGCACCATCGCCATGAGTGGGTCAAAGTAGCGGAGCACGTTCAACAGGCCGATCGGTTTTTCGTGTTCGCCAATCTGCGCCCAGGTGATGGTTTCGAATAACTCGTCGAAGGTGCCGAAGCCGCCGGGCAGGGCAATGTAGCCTTCGGCCAGTTCGTACATGCGCGCTTTGCGCTCGTGGATGGTGGGCAGCACCTCCAAAACCGTCAGCCCGAGGTGGGCCAGGGCCGGGGTGTTCATCGAGGTCACCAGCACGCCGGTCACTTCTCCGCCAGCCTCCAGTGTCCCATCGGCCACGGCGCCCATCACGCCAGTCTTGCCGCCACCGTAGATTAAACGGATACCGTTTTCTGCCAGGGTGCGCCCCATTTGACGGCCAGCCAGTTTATAGTCCGGGTGGATTTTTTCCGAAGCGCCACAGTAGATGCAAATTGATTTCATGTGTTATTCATCTTTCTGGATTATGATGTTTGGATGGGACGACTCCGCTCATCAGCGGCGGATTTTTCCACGAAACCGGCGTAATTTTGAGCGTGTGGGTCTATTCTACCCCGTGATTTGAATCAGGTTAGAGTTCCGTTAATCCCTCATCAAACGGCTTGACTCTCTTCTCCAAACAGACATAGAATGATGATATGGACTATAAAGATTACTATCAGATCCTGGGTGTCGCCCGTACCGCCAGCGCCGATGAAATCCGCGCTGCGTATCGCAAGTTGGCGTTAAAGTACCACCCCGATCGCAATCCCGGGGACAAGCAGGCTGAAGACAAGTTCAAAGAAATGAATGAGGCTTACCAGGTGCTCTCGGATCCGCAAAAACGCGCCCGCTACGATCAACTGGGCAGCGACTATACCAACTATCAGCGCGGCGGCGGCCAGCCGGGTGGTTTCGATTGGAACAAGTGGTATACGAGCGGCGGCGCGGGCGGTCAGCAGGTCAATTTTGATGATTTGTTTGGCGGCGGCGCGGGCGCGAGCGGCGGCGGTGGTTTCTCTGACTTTTTCAGCGCGATATTTGGAGGGATGGGCGGGATGGCTGGCGGCGAGGCCCGGAATCGGCGCGCGCCCCAATACGAACAACCCGTCTCGATTTCGCTGCAAGAGGCCTATGCGGGCGCTGCCCGTCTGCTCGAAACCGGGGAGCGGCGCTTGCATGTGACGATTCCGGCGGGCGCGAAAACCGGCACCAAAGTCCGCATGGCGGGCGGCGCGCCGGATGGCTCTGATTTGTATCTGAAAGTTACCGTGCAGGACGATGCGCGTTTTGAGCGCGACGGCGCCGACCTGTACGCCCCCGTCAGCGTGGATGTGTTTACGGCCCTGCTGGGCGGCGAAGTGGAAGTGCCCACCCTGGGCGGGCGCGTGAAATTGACCATCCCCGCCGGTACCCAGTCCGACCAGAAGATCCGCTTGGCGGGACGCGGCATGCCCCACCTGAAAAATCCGCAGTTGAAGGGTGATTTGTTTGTGCAGGTCAAAGTGCGTATTCCCAAAAGCTTGAGCGCTGAGCAAAAGTCGCTGTTACAAAAAGCCCGCGAGTTCGAAAAATGATTTCGAAAGAAAGCCAGGAGAGAAAATGAAAAAGAATGTTCGTTTATTGGTGGCAATTACTGCTCTAATCTTCGCTTCGTTAGCCTGCCAGGTACTTCAACCGGTCACCGTCGCCACGCCACAGGTGGCGATTCCAACCGTTGCGGTGCCCACCGCGGCCCCGGTCGTGGTGGCATCGGAGAGTCTCAGCCAGCAGGATACGTTGATTTCCATTTATCGGAAGGTCTCGCCCGGCATCGTTGCCATCCAGGTACTGACGGATCAGGGCGGCAGCCTGGGCACCGGCTTCGTTTTCGATGACCAGGGTCATATTGTGACCAATTATCACGTCGTTGAAGGCGAGAAGAAGATCGAGGTCGATTTCACTTCCGGCTACAAGGCCTATGGCAAGGTGGTCGGCACCGATCTGGATTCGGACCTGGCGGTCATTAAAGTGGATGCGCCCGCCAGCGAAATCCACCCGCTGCTGTTGGGCGATTCCAGCCAGCTGCAGGTGGGTCAATCTGTGGTGGCGATTGGCAATCCCTTCGGTTTGAGCGGCACCATGACATTGGGGATTGTCTCAGCCTTGGGACGCAGCCTGCCCTCCAACCGCGAATCCCCCGGCGGCGGCTTCTTCAGCGCTGGCGATCTGATCCAGACGGATGCCTCCATCAATCCCGGCAACTCGGGCGGGCCGCTCTTGAATTTGAGTGGTGAAGTGGTCGGCATCAACCGCGCCATTCGCACCGACGCCTCCAATACCACCGGCGAGCCGGTCAATTCAGGCATCGGCTTTTCGATTGCGATCAACATCGTCAAGCGCGTGGTGCCGGTCATTATCGCCAATGGAAAATATGATTACCCCTACATGGGCCTCGGCTCCGCATCAGATTTGAGCCTGGATGAGATCACCGCCCTTGGCCTGCCGCAGTTCACCGGCGCGTATGTGACCAATGTCACGCCCGGCGGCCCGGCTGAAATAGCCGGTCTCGTTGCCGGGACAAAGGATGTGGGCCTGCAGGGTAACCTGTTCGGCGGCGGCGACTTAATCATTGCGATGGACGGCAATTCCATCAAGAACTTTGACGATTTGATCGGCTACCTGGTGGATAACAAGTCTCCCGGCGATACCGTGCTGCTGACGATCATCCGCGATGGCAACAAGATCGACCTGCCGCTGGTACTGGTCAGCCGTCCGTAAGCGAGCTGAAAACAAAAAATGGTGGCGTACAATTTTGTGCGCCACCATTTTTTGTTCGCTGAACACTTACGAGTACCGTTCCTCTTTCCACACATCCGCCCGGTTGTGATAACCGGCCTGCTCCCAGAAACCGCGCCGGTCGGCGGGCATGAATTCCAGGCTGCGCAGCCATTTGGCGCCTTTCCAAAGATAGGGCGTCTCCATGTCGGCTTTCGCCGGGAGATGTCCCACCACGCCGCGCAGGGGATAACCGTGGTCAAGGTCAAGCGGCTGGCCATCGAAGTGCGTCGCCAGCAGGAAATTCTCCTGTAAAACGACTTCGAGCGGTAAATTGACGGTAAAGCCATGTTCGGCGTGCTGCATCACATATTTGGCAGTCGGCTTGAGCTTGAACAGGCCCGCATCCAGCAGCGTTTTGACCGAGACACCTTCCCAGAGCGTGTCGAACTTGCTCCATTTGGTCACGCAATGGATATCCATGACCAGTTTGGTGCGCGGCAGCTGGTTAAACTCATCCCAGCTCCAGCGTTTTTCCTGCTCAACTTCGCCCCAGATGCGCAAATCCCAGGTGGCGGCGTTGAACGCTGGCACCGGTCCATAATGCAGCACGGGGAATTTCAGGGTCAGTGACTGACCAGGGGGCAGGCGTCCGGCACTGCGGACGCGTTCTTCTTCCTTCCGGCGGTCGGGACCTTCAAACATAAACATAGTGGACTCCTCCTGTCGGATTTGATTATATCAATTTTGGCGTTTAAATCCTTACAGCAGGATTAGTCCTGTGTAAGAATTTTATTTACGTAGCAAGGGCGAGCCCCTATCGATTAAAATCCCAATTCCTTCAACAGGTCTCCTTCGCTGTGATTACCCTTGTTTCCGAGCAAATCGCGCCAGAACTGGTCATCATAACGGCGCGAGCGCACCGGCAGCGGCATGGGCACGCCCCAGCCCAGCAGCAGCACTTCCTCCTTGGGCTGCAGCCGCGCCAGCATCCCGCGGATGGCTTCGCGCCCCGAAAGACCCGAAAGCGCGGCCTGGATGTCATCGTCATCGCCCAGCCAGCCGCTGATGCGCGTGCCGAGTTGCGACATGACCTCGTCATAAATTTGCGAGGGGCGCTGATCCACGATCAACAGCGTCACGTAATATTTGCGCAGTTCGCGCGCGATGGTGGCAAAGGTGGTCTGAGCGGCCATTTCGCGGTTGAGCAGTTTGTGGGCTTCCTCCACCACGATCACCAGCGGGCGCGGTTCGCGCGTGCCATGTCCGCGGAATTCGTTGGTGCGCTTTTCCCAGGCGTCGCGGATGTGGCGCGTCAGCAGGTTGGAGACCAGCAGGTCATCCAGGTCGCTTTCAAAATCGCCAAACGACAACACCACATGCTGCCCGGCTTCCAGCGCCTTGATGATCTCGGCGATGCTGTCGGTGGCGGGCTTTTCGACGATGTAGGGCTTGCCGAACAGGCGGCGCAGTTTGTCGTGCAGGGCCTCGGCGGCCATCACGTTCACGCCACTCCCATCCGCCCAGGCCGCCACACTCTCGGGATGCGGCACTTTCTTGATTTTGCCCGTCTTCTCGTCTTCCACTTCCATTTCTTCGCGGTTCATGGCCTTGAAACGCGCGAACCAGTCGCTTTTGAACGAGGTGTACAGCGCGTTGAGCGTGGTGGGCGTGGTGTCCTTCAGGTTCAGCTCGCGCGCCAGCATTTCCACGTCCGCCGCGGAGATATCGCGCATGGCAATTTCGAGATTGAAATCGGGCACCTGGCTGTGGCGGATTCTGGCTCCCGCGCCCAATCCAACCACGCGCACTTTACTCTGGAATTTGGTCTTTAATCCGATTACGGGCATTTTCGTGTCTGACGCCACGTCGTCGAAGCCGTACTCGTTGTGCATATCCAGCACCAGCACCGAGGCCTTGTTGTAATGCATCAACCCGGCCAGTACCAGCCGCGTCAGGAAGGATTTGCCTGTGCCGGTAGCGCCAAACACACCCGAGGAGCGCTGCACAAACCGATCCAGGTTGATGCAGACGGGATGTCCCTGCTCGCGGGTGTAGCCGATGACGAAGTTGCCTTCCTTTTCCGGGTCGCCGAAAATGGCGGCGATATCGGTCTGGTCGGCCAGGGAGACGGGGGCGTGGTGCAGCGGCACGGTCTTGACCGGGATGGGGCGCGGGTCTTCGGGGTGAGCGGCCCGCCAGAGTTTGTAGTCGGGAGTGCCCGGTTCGGGGCCGCGTTCCAGCATCAGCGCGGGCAGGATTTCCAGGTTGGTGTAGAGTGTCTGCCCGTGCAGGGCTTTGGCCAGGGCGGGTGGCAGGCGCGTCTCGGATTGTTCATCCGCGAAGCGCGGGTCGGTCGCTCCCAGCTTCAGGTCGGTGACCAGGCCGTAGAAACGGTAGTCGCCGCTGTCGATGACGACAAAGCCGCCCTCCTGCACGTCGAGCGGATCCACCGTCAGGCGCGCCGAGAACGACTCTTTCAATCCACCGCCGACGATGTAGCCGATTTTGGATTGCTGATTTTCGATTTTTGATTGTTGATTGGCCATCTTGTCCTCGTTATTTCATATTGGCGCGCGCCGTTTTGATGGACGCCGTAAAAATGGCGACCAACTCATCGGCTTCTTTGAGTAAATCTTTCAGTTTTTCCGCCGGGAAAATCCCTGCTTCTTGCAGCAATTCCATCCAATAAAGACATTCGTCAGCTTCTTCGAGCGAGATGCCCGCTTTGGCGACAAAATCGGCTTTTGATTTTCCCCGACAGGCAGCGCGATAATTTGCGCCTACCGATATGCCAGCCCGCAAAAGTTGATGCCCGATGGTTTTGGCAGTGGTTGTGTTTGGCAAAGCTTCAACCAGCCGGATGACCCGCAAGCTGAACTGTTTGGTCCGCAGTTTTAATTCTTCCTCGTTCATCGCAGACTCCCGTGCTATCCCACAATCGAAAATCGGAAATCAAAAATCTCCAATCAGAGCACTTCTCCAAGCGCGCCTAAAACGCTCATCAGCGTGGGATAGTCATCCCGCAGCAGGGTGATCAACTCTTGCGTGGCTTTTTCCTTCCATTGGGGGTTTTGCGCGGCCCCCGCTTGCTGGATGTGCGCCGCCAGGATTTCGCCAATCGGTATATCCTGGGCGCGGAGGATGTGACGGAAGTAGCCGAAGCGACCGGCGGTGGTGAAGCGTTTCAGGTCGGCGTTATCGCACAGGTAGATCACATCCAAACTCAGCGGCGGACGTGGCGGCAGGAGATGGAAGATTTTGCCGTCAAGTTCGTAGCCGACCGCGAGCACTGACATTTCCACCGGCACGATGCGGCGTTCACGGTTGTCCTTCATCACTTCGTTGGTGACGTTGTCGGCGGTGACCAACTGGCGTACCAGCCCGTCATCGTCGATGTGGATGTCGTAGATCAGGCCGTAGACCTGGTAGTCGTTGCCCAGCGGGGCGCGGACCAGCGCGCCAAAGGCCGGGGTTTCAAATTGCGAAACGGAGCACCCGGCGATGAAGCCGGTTGTCCCGGCGCGCAGCAAACGTCCAATTTCAATTGATGACATCATGCCTCCACTTTAATAGCGGGTTTTCCCCGGCAGCTCTTTGGCGGATTGTTTATGGGAGCCGTCGTCGGTTTCGGCCCCGGCGCGGCGCAGTTCCAGCTCGAGCAATTGCGCGATTTGATTTTGTTCTTCGAACGAAACGACGGCCGTTTCGTGGGCGCGATGCAGCAAATATGGATACGGTTTGGCGCCCATGATGCGGCATTGATGGATCAGAATGGCGTGCAGCATGTCCAGCTTTTCAGCATCGTCAGCCACCCATTGGGGGATTTCAACGCGCACCGGCCAGGGATGACCTTTGGTGCCGACGTTGAGATAGAAGAAGTGCAGGCTGAGCACGCCGCTGTAGCGTTTTTCGTTTTTGGCCTGGATTTTGAAAACAGCCGAGCGTTCTCCGGGTTGGAGCAGCGGATTGGTTTTATCCCCAAACAGCCAGCGGTCGCTGACGCCGCGCAGGGGATGATATTCGCGCAGTTTTTTCAGGTCGTCATCGCTGGCGATGGCAAGTTCGAGCAGGCGGATGACCAGGTCGGCGGCGGGTTTGTCGACGTAACCGGCGGTGAGGATGCCGCGTGTTTGCAGGCGCGAGAGCACTGCCAGGTAGCGGGTGAGACCGGCTTCGTAGGCGCTGGCGTCTTCGCCGCTGGCGGAGCCCCATAGTTCGATCGGCCCATCGGTGAAGGTGATGATCGGGGCGCTGTCGCCATCCATTTGGGCGGCCAGGTCGTAGAGTTTGGTGCGCTCCTGTAAGTCGCGCTGCAGGGCGACCATGCCATCCGAGATGAGGCCGGAGGCGGTGTAGAGTTCTTCGTCAAATAACAACTGACTGTCGGTGAAGATTTGCGGGGTGGCGCCGCTGTTCAGGCGTAAAACAATCGCGCCGACGTTGATCAGGCCGAATTGCAGCGCGGCGTGCCGGTCGGGGTTGATCTGTGAGCCGTCAGCGGCGATTAAAACCGCGTTTAACGGCGGGTCGGGCGGCGGGGCGTGAAAGTCGAGCCGCTCCTTAAATGGGGCGGCGCAGCGGATGGCGGGATCGGCCGCTTTGACGGTTTCCAGTTTCCAGCGCAATTCTTCCAAATTATCGGCATGCAGATTGAGCAAGGCGCGCGCCTGCTCACGGCGTTCGTCCAGCGTCTTTTTGCGCTGTTGGGCGTTGGCGCCAATTTCGCGGATTTTCTGGTAGACCTGCTGAAAGTCAATCGCCATGCGGAACTCCGTTAGGATAGAACATTTGTTATAATTCTACTCGATTTGAACATTTTCGGGAACTTTTGCCGGATTTGCGCGTCTTGATAAAGTAAACTCATCTTCATAGGAGAAAAAATGAAAACCAAAACTTTTGTATTTTCAGTTGTTGCGCTGTTTGCGGTGCTGTTGAGCGCCTGTGCGGCTCCGGCGGCTACTACGCGGACTTTGACGGTCAGTGGTGCGGGCTTGGTTTCGCTCAAGCCGGATATGGCGTATGTGTATGTGGGCGTGCATACCGAGAAGCCCAGCGCGGCGGAAGCGGTGGCGGTGAATAATGCCAGCACCCAGCAGTTGATCGATGCTTTGACGGCGGCGGGCGTGGCGGTGAACGATATCCAGACCACGAATTTCAGCATCTGGCAGAATAACCAGTATGGGCCGGATAACCAGCCGACGGGCACCAATTACGCGGTCGATAACACCGTCTATGTGACGGTGCGCAAGTTGGAAACCCTGGGCAGCCTGCTCGATGCGGCCGTCAAGGCGGGCGCGAACAATATCAACAGCATCCAGTTTGACGTGGCCGATAAGACCGCCGCGCTCAGCCAGGCGCGCGCCGAGGCCGTCAAAACCGCCAAAACCCAGGCCGGTGAATTGGCTGCCGCCGCCGGGGTGACGCTGGGCGACGTTCAGAGCATCCAATATTTCGATGCCAGCCCTTCGCCGGTTTTCTTGGGCAAAGGCATGGGCGGCGGCGAGGCCAGTGTCAACGCGGCCATGCCGATTAATCCCGGCCAGATGCAGATCACGGTAACGGTGACGATGGCGTATGAAATAAAGTAAGAAGTAAAAAGTAAAAAGGAATGAGTTTCCTCCCCGATACGGGGAGGAAGCTTTGTTTTGTGGGAGGCGGTATAATCTCCCCGTTCCTTATTGCTTGTTTCTCATTACTCACCTCTCATAACTTATCTCCCCGGAGGCGCTATGTTAAAAGTTGGCTATATCGGTCTCGGTCTGATGGGCAAATCCATCGCCCGCAACATTCTCAAAGCCGGATTCCCGGTGGTGGTTCATAATCGCAGCCGCGCCACGGTGGCTGAACTGGTGGCTGAAGGTGCGCGGGCAGCCAATTCAGCGGCGGAAGTGGTGGGACAGGTGGATGTGGTCTTCACCAACCTGCCGGATTCACCCGATGTGGAGCAGGTTGTGCTCGGCCCGGGCGGAATCCTGGAAGCGGCTCACCCGGGGCTGATCTTCGTGGATAATTCAACGATCAAACCCGCCACGGCGCGACAAATTGCCGCAAGACTGAGCGAAAAAGGCGCCTTTGCGCTGGATGCGCCCGTCAGCGGTGGCGATATTGGCGCGAAAAACGGCACGCTGACGATCATGGTCGGCGGTGACGCCTCCGCGCTCGAAACAGTGCTGCCGGTTTTCATGGCGATGGGCAAAACCGTCACGCATGTTGGCGAGGCGGGCGCCGGGCAGGTGGCCAAAGCCGCCAACCAGATCATGGTCGCCGCGCAGATGGTGGCGTTGGGCGAGCTGTTGGTCTTTTCGCAAAAAGCGGGAGTCGATCCCAAAAAAGTGGTCGAGGCCATCAAGGGCGGCGCGGCCCAGTGCTGGACGCTGGATGTCAAGCCGCCGCGCCTGTTCGCGGGCAACCGCAATCCGGGCTTCAAGGCTTACATGCAGGCCAAAGACCTGAACATCGTGCTCGAAACCGCGCGTGAATACGGTGTGCCGCTGCCCGCCACGGCGGAGCATACCCAATTGTTCCAGGCCATGCTCCAGATGGGCATGGGCGAGCTGGATAATTCCGCGGTGCTGGGCGTGATTGAGGCGCTGGCGGGCGTCAAGTTGAATATTGAAGGATGAAATTGAAAACAGATGTCGATGCTTAAACGTTATTGGCCAACCCTGCGTGACTTCAGCCTGGTCTTGATCGGTACCTTTGTCCAGGCGATAGGATTCCGTGTTTTCCTGGTCCCGGCCAACCTGGCTTCGGGCGGAGTAAGCGGCATTGCGCAGTTAATCAACTACTTCACTGGCTGGCCGATCGGGCTGATGGTTTTTATCGGTAATCTGCCGCTGTTTGTGCTGGGATGGCGTTTTCTGGGCGGACGGCGTTTCGCTTTGCGGACGGCGGTCGCCATTGTGGCGTTGTCGTTTTTCACGGACGCCCTGTTGTGGCTGCCGTTTTTTCCGCGCAACGGGTTGACGAATGACCTTGTGCTCAACGCGTTGTACGGGGCGGTCGTCTCCGGGGTGGGTTACGGCCTGGTCTATCGCGGAAAAGGTACCAGCGGCGGCAGTGACATCCTGGCGCGGATTCTCAATCACTATCGCGGGATTCCCATCACCCAGAGTTATCTCATCACCGATACCGCTGTCATCCTGGGCGCGGGGTTCATTTTCGGCTGGGATAAAGCCCTATACGCCGTCATCACGCTCTACGTCAGCGGGATTGTGGTCGATACGACCATGGAAGGCGCGGGGACGGTCCGCACGGCGCTGATTATCACATCCGAAGCGCAGCTCGTGGCTGAGACCATCATGTCCAACATGGAACGCGGTGTGACCATTCTAAACGCCAGAGGCGCTTATACCGGGGAAGAACGACTTGTCCTGTACTGTGTGGTCAACCGCTCCGAGATCCCACAGTTGAAGGCGATTGTGCACGAAGCCGATGAACTGGCGTTTATGGTGGTCGGCGCAGCGCACGAAGCGCTTGGCGAAGGTTTTCAACCGTTGAAAAAACACTGATCAGACTTGACTCGTGTCAAGCCTGATTATTAGCAGTTCCAGCTCAAAACCTTTTTGCCGTGGATTTCGCGGAATAATACAATATTTTTGGCCGACTCGCAAGATTGAGTCGGCCAAAAATATTCTGCCTATTTCCCAAACTGACCGACCGCCCCGGCAATCAGGGCCATCTGTCCCAGGTGGTAAGTGATTATCAAAGCCAGCTGTCCGCCGCGAACCGGTCGGACGAATTTGTTCCAGGCCAGCAGCATGTCTGACGAGATGAATAAAACCGCCCCGAGGCTGACCAGATAGGCGGGCGTGGAGGCCCATTCGGTGCGGAACAGCGTCATCAGCGCCGAAAACAGCATCAGCGAGATGACGGTGGCATAGACTCGCACAGGTTCGACCAGCTGTCGCAAGCCTTTTTTTGCCATCCCGAGCAAAATCCGCCGGATGAGTGGCAGGGCGGAGACCAGCACCATTAGCGCAACGACAAAGGTCATGCTGTTGAACGCTGGCGGAGGGGTATTGAATCCGAGAATGTAAGCCACATGCGCCAGCAGGAAGGCTCCCAGCCCAAACAGGAACCAGCGCCGTTCGTTGGACAGCATCAGGAAAATATCTCCTGCCAGCGAAAGCAAGATTCCCAGCCCAAACCACAGCAGCGATCCACGCAAGTCGCCGGTCAGCACCAACCAGGCCAACAGAAAGACCATCACGCCGGGTTTGGCGAAGTATTCCACTTTGCGCCAGTTTTTGTAGACAGCAACCCATTCGATGACCGCAGTCACGATGGCAAGCGCGAACAGGGTGGTGGACATTGTCTCTCCTTGCATAAGGGCGACCCACTGGGCCGCCCCTATCATTCATTTTTTGTTTTTCTTCTTTGGTTCGATCTTGTACCCGAATCTCCGCAGGGATGATTCGTCGTCGCGCCAGTCTTTTTCGACCTTTACGCGCAGTTCCAAAAACACTTTGCGTCCGCTCATCGACTCGATTTCCTGCCGGGCGGTGATGCCGATTTTCTTGAGCATGCTGCCGCCTTCGCCGATCATGATTCCTTTTTGCGAATCGCGCTCCACAAAAACGGTGGCAGAGATGTGCGCGCCCTTGTCGCCGCGCTCGGTGAATTCGTCGATGCGCACGTTGACGCCGTGTGGCACTTCGTTGCGCAGATGAATCAGGCAGGCCTCACGGATCAGTTCGGCAGCGATTTCGCGCTCGTAAAAGTCGGTGATCTGACCTTCGTCGAATTCCGGTTCGCGCAGCGGCATTTTGGCGATTAACGCTTCCAGCAGCTCGTTGCGGCCCTCGCCGCGTGTGGCGCTCAAAGCGAAAATCTGGACATCGCTGACGAGTTCGCTGTAGGCGGCCAGTTTGCCGGGAATCTGATCAGTCGGGATCAGGTCAATTTTATTGAGAGCCAGGAAGAGCGGCGCGCGTTTTTTCATCTGCGCCAGGGTGGCGGCGATGCGCTGATCGTCGTCGGTCGGCCCTTCGGAGGCGTCTACCAACCACAGGATCACATCCACGCTTTGCATGGCTTCTTCGGCTTCCTGGTTCAAAAATTCGCCCAGCTTATGGTGCGGGGTATGGATGCCAGGGGTATCGAGAAAAACAAGTTGCATTTCGTCGGTGGTGAGAATGCCCATCTGGCGGCGACGGGTGGTCTGCGCCTTGGGGGTGACAGCCGCAATCTTTTGGCCGAGAAAAGCGTTTACAAGGGTGGACTTGCCCACGTTCGGGTGTCCGATGATCGAGATAAAGCCGGATTTCTTTTCAGTCATTTTTTCTTCCAATTTACAACCGCAATAGATGAGATGATCAGGATGGCGCCCGCGGCCAGTTGCCACGAAAGCTGTTCGTGCAGGAAAATCACGCCGAGCAGCACGCCACCGAGTGGAAAGATATACGTTACAAGTGTAGCACGGGTCGGGCCAATCTCATGGACGAGATAATATTGCATAATCATCGCCAGTCCGGTGCCGAGCACACCCAGCCACAGCAGCGCAATCCAGGTGATGGGCAGTTTGGGGATGATGATTGGGGATTCGGCGACTGGCGCCATGATCCACATAATGGCGCTGGCGCTGAACAATGGTAGCATCCCGCGGATCTGCCCCGGAACTTCCGCCGTGTTTCGACGGGCGTAGATGTAGCTGCCAGCGTAAGAGCTCGAGGCCAGGATGACGGCCACCTGTCCGATAACGGAGTTGTGGCTGTTGGCGTCCAAATCCTTGCTGAGCAGCAGCACCACGCCCAGGAAGCCTATCAACAACCCGCTGATCTTGGGGAGCGTGATTTTATCGTCGTTGATGAAGAAATGCGCCAGCACAACCGTGAAAAGCGGCACGGTGGCGTTCAATATGGAAGCGACCGCCGAATCGATACTCTGTTCACCCCAGGTGATCAAAAAGAACGGAATGGCCACATTGAAAACCCCCAGGACGGCGAAAATTCGCCAGGTTTTCCAGTCACGCGGCAGGGGAATGCGTAAAAAGATCGCCACGGCCAGCCCGGTCAGCAGGCCGAACAGCACGCGGTAGGCCACCAGTGTCAGCGGGCCGACTTCGTTCAACGCAATCTTGATCCATAAAAATGAAGCGCTCCAGATGGCGCCCAGTAAAATAAAGACCGTCCAATGTTTGGGTTGCAAGAGTTTCTCCTTCTTTGGGAGCAGTGAGTCTAACATAAAAAGAGCGGCGCATCTTGTGCGCCGCCGTTCAGCCGTTCAGGCCGTTCAGGTGATGACCGCTCCTTCGAGTTTCAAGAGCCAGGCCTTGGTGTCCAACCCATCTCCCGCGCCATATCCATGCAGTTTTTTGTCCGAGCCAACCACGCGGTGACAGGGCAGGACGATAGGCATCGGATTGGTGGCCTCGGCGCGGCCAACTGCTCTCGCCGCGCGCGGATTGCCCATCTCGACGGCGATCTCCTTGTAAGTGCGCGTCTCGCCGTACGGGATGTCGTAAGTCAGTTTGAGCGCTTTTTGTTGGAAGGCGTTCAGCACGGACCAATCGATCGGCAGGTTGAATTCGCGCCGCGTCCCGGCGGCATATTCGCGCAGTTGCGCAAGCGCGTCTGCGACTTTTTCCGGCGCAAATTGGATTTCGGCGCTGTGATGCTTTTGCAACCAGGCCATAAATTCATCCTGTGTCGCCGGGAATTCGACGGCGATAAATCCGTTTTCAGAAACCGCCACCCACAAGTCACCGAGCGGGGTGGGGCCGGTATGGCCGATGCTGATGGTTTTCATAGTTTCTCCCATGCTCATGTCAAAAGTCGTTTCTTTTATTCTACAACTCCAGCCCCAATAATGGAATCTCCATTTCCTGGGGCGTCAGGCCGCCGTGATGGCCGTAGTAATTCTGCTCGAATTTGCCTTTTTCGTACCACCAGACCGATTCGTGGCGATAGGCCAGAATGACCAGGTTTCCCACATGCGCGCGGAATGCGGCGGAGATTTCGGGCCCAAAATAGCCCTGCGCGATTAACTCATCCGTTTTGACCACGTCAGCTTTTCCCGCCAACCCTTTGGCGAGCAGGGCTTGGGTTTCGTCGAGCTGCTCGTCTTTGATGTACAGGAACAGGTCGCGGCAGGAGCCGCCAGGCACGAGCAGCTCGCCTTTGCGGTTGGTCTTGATCGCTTTCTCGATGCCGGGAAAGGCCAGGTTGAGATAAACTGTCGTGGCCGGGTCAATTTCAGATTGACCGTGGTCGGCTGTCATTAGAAATAATGTGCGGCCTTTCGCAAATGGGCGCGAGATGAACTGCTTTTCCATGACGTGCAGAAACATATCCACTTCCGCTTCAACCTGGGCCGAATCGGGGCCGTAATCGTGGCTGACTGAGTCGATGCGATCGTAGTAGAAGAAAAAGTAGTTTTTGCCTTGGGCCTGGTTCAACGCCAGCGACAGGTTCAGGATGGTTTCAGGCAGGGATTTGTATCCGCGCGCGGTTGCGCCGTCAAAGACGATACTAGAGTAGGTCGAAGGCGTGTACTCGCGGTGCTGGAAAATTGTCGATGTGACGCCCAAAGCGTTGAGTTTTTGGTAGACGGTTTCGGTGGGGTAGAGTCGTTTGGGGTCGATGCCGGTCGCTTTTAACTTGTCCCGTTCCGATGTCCCGGAAAACGAAAACAATAACGGTACGATCATCGCATCCAGCTGCGGTTCGTAGTAATTCCACTCGATAATGCCGCTTTGGCCCACGTTCAGCCCGGTATGGATGCAGGTGGTGTGGCAGGAGGTGGTTGATGGAAATTGAGATGTCAATTTATCGACAGATCCGCTGCGGGTAAAGCGATCGAGAAAAGGATGGGCGCCAAACTTCTCGAAGTGTCGCCAGCCAAAGCCATCGACAAAGCCCAGGATGACATTGTCATAATCCCCTTGAAATTGCGGGAAGGGTTTTTGCCCGTTGAAACTGGCCTGGATGGCGGCGGGCAGCCCGGCGAAACCGCCGGAGTCATAACGTGGTTTGACGAAAGTGGGGTTCATGGGGATGATTAAACCATGAAGTGGGGAAAGCGCAAAGTCCCGGTTTCAGCACGGGAAGACGGGGAGTAAACTGGCAAAACGCCAACTGCTTGAAACAATATACCCCCCTGACAGATAACTAAAACGGCTTGAGCACCATCAAGGCTGCGATGGCAATGAACGATACTTCTTCATATAAATGTGCGATTTTTACTGTGTTGTCATTCATTGCATCCCTAGCTGTCAAAGGAGTATGCCTATTGGAGAAGAGCATTAAATCTCCTGATTGCCAGTATCCAGGGTCGCTACCTGATCGCTATAAAGACAAGCTCTTCGTGGTCAGCTGTTGCAGGCTCATCAGTGTAGTCACCCCGCACAAAAATCTCGCGGAATCCAGCTACGTTTAGCATTAGAAGCAGTTCGTTCTTGAGGTACATTTCCCCGCATAAGGTGTACTCTTCCGAAGCAATTAACATACCAGATTTCCACTTTTCAAGGCGCACTTGACGTGTATAGCTTTGTTCCAATGGATCCACATCTACAAGGCGGAAGCGCGTAAAATACTCACTGCCATCTGATGCGAGACTTCGGCGACCATCTTCCGGCCACGGTTGTGGCAAACCCTTACGCTTTTCACTTAACCACCACTCCCACGACGCTGGCGACGTATACTCGGCCTGAATATTGAGTAGCAGTGCTCCGCCATCTTCCAAATGTGCATAACAATGGCCCAATGTATCAAGTCCTTTTTCCCGGCTCCCAGCCAAATCAAATGAGTCGCAGATATAGATTGTTTTGTATTTGCGGGGAAGTTCAAAAGCATGCATGGGCTGATTGTACAGGTTTGGATTAAAGGCTTCACTCTCTGCCTTATTTCGACAATAATGCAGCATATCCTTTGAAATGTCACAGCCATCAACGTCAATCCCCGCACGCAGTAACGGCAATAACACACGTCCCGTACCACACCCGACATCGAGTACAGGTTGACCGTGCCTCGCGATCTCCCTCAGAAAGTAGGGTGCTTCGCGGGCGTCGGTGCTGAATTCAGCCCAATTCTCAGCCATCAAGCCATAGTGCCAACTAATAGGTTCATCATTCAAAGTTAGATTCTCCGTTTACATCAACCGCAGGCTGCCCAGCCGTGCTAGTACGCTGTATTGAGTAGATTTTTACCCAAAAAATGCCAGCTGCTTGAAACGACACAATCCCTAGCAGATGGCTAAAACGGCTTGAGCACCATCAAGGCAACCATGGCAATTAACGAAACTTCCTCATAAAGATACACGAGTTTTATTGCCTTATCATCCATTGCTGTGTGCAATTCTGGCGAGAATTTTCCCTGTGTCAATGCCGTTTGTAGCAATTGCTCGAATTTTTTGCCGTGTGGAATTTTTACGGTTGGCACAAGCACAAGCCCTGATACCAATAAAATATTAGATACCAGTAACCAATTCTGCGTAGCCCCTTGCAGAAAACCAAAAATCGGAAAACCACCTATTAGCGCCAAAATAACACCTAACACCAATGTAGCCTGGCTACCAGGTATCTCCAGAATATTTTCAATTTTCCCTGCTGCATGATTAATGGCTGCAAACATTCGAACGTCATCGGTCTTTTTTGCATACCAACGTACTAATTGTTGTGCAAATAAACCGCCGATAAACATAATAACAGCAATAATGTGAAAAAACTTTACCACAATATACCAGTTCATATTATTCTCCTTCTCATTTCTAAAGTTAAACAGCGCTTCTTTTTGACGCATCTTTTTGAACTTCATTTATAAAGAACTGTTCAGCCGTCTGTTGTGCGGGATAGAATCTTAACCACAGGACGCCAACTACTTGAAACGACATAATCCCTAGCAGATGACTAAAACGGCTTGAGCACCATCAATGCCGCGATGGCAATGAACGAAACTTCTTCATATAAATGTGCGATTTTTACTGTGTTGTCATTCATTGCCGCACGTAATTCCGATGTGATTTCTCCTTTTGCCAAAGCCGCTTGTAATAGTGGCTCAAATTTTTTACCACGTGGAATGAAGACCGTTGGAATGGTTATCAGTCCGCCGAGTAATAATATATTGGAGACCAGCAGCCAATTTTGTGATGCTCCTTGCAAAAAACCAAAAATCGGAGAATGACTTATTAGAGCCAGAATGACACCCAACACCATAACGGCATTCATACCAGGAATAACCATGACACTTTCTATCTTTCCTGCTGCTTGGCTGAAGGTTGCGAACAATTGAATATCATTAGTCTTTTTTGCTTGTTGGCGGATCAACTGCCGCGCAATTACGCCCCCGATCGCCATAATAACGGCGATGATATGTAAAAACTTAATCATGAGATACCAGTTCATTTTATTCTCCTTAAGATAAAAACCTGTATCAGATTCGCGCCAACAAACCTAAACAAACCGTCTTGAAGGCAGTGGTTGCCCGCATTCAGCCACTGCCTTCAAGTGTGCAAGGATCGAATTCCTGGCTAAGGCGTCACAGTAAAGGCGGCGTACATGCCCTTTTCGGCATTCAGTCCGTCTCCGGTGGCAAAGTCTGGAGCGGCATCTACGATCATGTATTCACCGGGCTGCAGGTCTACTTCGCCCCAACTGGTTACACCTGGGGAAAGAAAATTCCAGCCAGCAAGATATTCATAAGGCGGCTTACCCTGCGAATCCTTGACAAAAGTGATCAGGTCTTTGATGGTCTTACCCTGATTCAAACGGACGATTGCCACGTTATGGAGGGCCTTTCCCTGGTTGGTGAATTTCCAGAGGTGTATTCCTGATGGGATTGATTTTGGCATATCAAAGGAGTATTCCTTCTCAATTACTGAGATATCTGCCTGGGGGGCAGCGGCCTGGTTGGCAGTGCCCGCCACCTGGAAAGATGAGAAGCGCCACGGATCGTTTGAGTTATCGACGATAATGAAGGTGCCGGGGGTCAGGGTATAATAGCCGGCTAGGATTGTTCCACCTGGGACATCCGGTCCGCCAAGATAAGATGTCATGGGCATGGTGCTGACCGGATCCTTCTTAAAAGCAGTCGCAAAATCATCCAATTTGACATCATCATTGATGCGGCGAATAATCGTCGTGTGCCAGTCCAATTCAAAGTTGTAGGAATTGATTCTTACCAGACCCGCCGGGAGACGAGCCGGGGCAAACATATTATCTGTTTTTACAGTCAGGGTAAACTCTGGTGGGGCAACAGGTCCTTTCGGTGCGCTGGTAGCTATTGCAGCGGGTTTGGTCGGCAGTGCGGTGGCAGAAGCTGGAAGTTGAGTCGGTATAGTAGTCGCGGCCGCTTTAATGGGAGCGGGCTCTGGTTGAGTCGCTGCTGCGGTGGGCGCAGACCCCGAGCAGGCGTTCAAGGTCAGTGCCAGGCACATCACCAGGCTAAAAAAACTGGTCAGGTTGTAGGTAGACATATTTTTTTTAAACATGATTTTCCTTTTTCTCACTAAACTTGAAGTTGACAGTGCTTGTAGTATGCCAGCCGCGCGGCATTTTGTCACCACACTTAAGTGGTGAAATCGTGTATAAATAGTGGTATATACATGAGGATCAAAGCTGTATGAACACATCTATCATCCCATCCTGGACCGGGAAATTAAGCCCCCGTGAGATTGAGATTTTGAATCTCATTTCTACTGGGTTATCGAACCGCGAGATTTCCCAGAATCTCTATCTCTCCCTCGATACCATCAAGTGGTACAACAAACATCTTTTTGCCAAACTGGGTGTCAATAATCGCACCCAGGCGCTCAACATGGCGCGCAATTACCGCTTATTGCAATCCCAAACGGATGCGCACGATGATGCGAAGCCCCAGCCAGGTGGTCAGTTGCCATCCCAGTTGACATCCTATGTAGGACGCGAGTGGGAAATTTCCGAAATCCAGAACCTGTTTGCGAGATCCCGCCTGGTAACTTTGACGGGAGCAGGCGGGACAGGCAAGACTCGCCTGGCCCTGCAGGTGGCCGAGACGCTTTCTGCCAGTTTCCCCCATGGAGTCTGGCTGGTGGAATTGGCTTCCACTACCGACCCGACCCAGGTAGTAGAAGCCATTGCTCAGGTATTGAAGGTGACCGGCAGCAGCGATATCACGCTCGCCGAGGCTATAAAAAACTACCTGAGCCGCAAGCATATTTTATTGCTCTTGGATAACTTCGAACATCTGTTGGATGCCGCCCCTTTCGTAACCGATTTGCTCTCCGCCGCCCCACGACTGGTGGTGCTGGCGACCAGCCGCGAGCGTCTGCGCCTGTATGGCGAGCAGGAATATCCCGTCCGCCCGCTCAACCTGCCTGATTTGCACAAAAAGGAGTCCCCACACGATTTATTAGCGTACGAAGCAGTGGATTTGTTCATCCAACGCGCCCGAGCCGCTCAATCAGCCCTGAATTTTGATGATGAAAATATTATTGCCGCCGCCCGTATCTGCATCCGTCTCGATGGGCTGCCCCTCGCAATTGAACTGGCTGCTTCGCAAGTAAAAATCTACCCACCCATTCTGCTGGCACAGCGCCTCGCACAAAGTCAGGAAAGTCTGCCCGATGGGCCGCGCGACCTGCCCGCCCGCCAGCGCACCTTGCGCGCGACCATCGCATGGAGTTACAACCTGCTGAACCAGTCTGAAAAAAGCCTGATGACACGCATGGCTGTTTTCAGCGGTGGAGGCATACTCGAGGCTATCCGGTACATTTGTGCTTTTGACTTGCGCGGTAACATTGTTGCGGTACTATCCTCGCTAGTGGATAAAAACCTTCTTTTTGTTCGAGAAGGCCCGGAGGGCGAGCCCCGCTTCAGCATGCTGCAGACCATCCACGAGTTTGCATCGCAACTTTTACAAGCAGGCGGTGAGTCCGAAGTGATTCACCAGCGTCTGGTGGCTTATTTCGTAGATATGGCAGACCAATATAAACAGGAGATCCACGGCCCGCGGCAAATGTTTTGGAACAGACGGTTGCAATCTGAACGCGGTAACTTGAACACTGTCTTGAACCGGTCCCTGGCTGAAGCGAAGCCTGTCGAGGGGTTGCGCCTGATTGCCGGACTGACCGAACATTGGTTTATGAATGGCACTATCGAAGATTTTCGTTGGGCGGAGGTTGCTCTCGAAAAGACAGAGCAGGTTTCGCTTAATTTACGCGCGGCGGTCTTCCAGACCATCGGTTGGTTTTATTTTTATTTGGGTAAGCGCTCGCGCGCCAGAAAATTATTACGAGATTCCATTGATTTATTTCAACAAATTGGTGATGATCACAATGCCGCCTGGTCCATGTCTTATCTGAGCGCAGCACTTTTTGAGGGTATCGACCATCTTGAGGCTTGTGTTAGCCTGGCCAGGCAGAGCCTGGAAATTTTTCGTCGTTATGCTGATAAACCGGGCATCGCAAAATCCCTGACTTCCTTGGGCGAGTTAGCGCGTATAAAAGGAGATTTGGAGACTGCCAAAACCTGCTACACAGAAAGTCTTGCATATTCACAACAAACTGGCGAGCGCTTTCGCGATTCAGTGCAGTATAACAACCTGAGTTTTGTTGCTTTTCGCCAGGGAAAATATCACCAGGCTGTGGAGTATAGCCTGCAAGGCTTGAAAATCATGTTGGAAATGGATATTCCCGAAGCATCAGCCTTTCTTTTCAGTCTGGCGGGACCATTATCAGTTTTGGGAAACCCGGAAAAGGCTGCTCGCCTATTAGGTGCAGCACAGGCGCAGTTGGATACCGCTGGTGTTGAATTGCAGTCAGCTGACCTGCAGGATGCCCAGTCCATAACAGCTGCCACACGCCAAACCCTGGGCGATGTGGTCTTTCAACATGCCTGGCAGGCAGGCTATAACATGACTACCAGGCAGGCGATTGTATATGCACTTGAGCTGGTTTAATTGTTCTTCGTGATAAAACTCCGACACAGCTAAAATCCGCGGTGACCATCATGTATTCTTTGAAGGTCACTTTTCATTATTCATACCCTTATTGAATCACTCCATGCGTAAGGCGTCCACAAAAGTCTTTCACCACTAGGCACCCCCTGCTGGGTGTGCACAAGCAAAATTCCCATCCTACAGCGAGGGGTTTGCTTGGCTAGAAACATAATAATTCCACTCGATAATGCCGCTTTGGCCCACGTTCAGCCCGGTATGGATGCAGGTGGTGAGGCAGGAAGTGGTTGAGGGAAATTGAGAAGTCAGCTTATCGACAGATCCGCTGCGGGTAAAGCGATCTAGAAAAGGATGGGCGCCAAACTTCTCGAAGTGTCGCCAGCCAAAGCCATCGACAAAGCCCAGGATGATATTGTCATAATCCCCTTGAAATTGCGGGCAGGGTTTTTGGCAGTTGAAACTGGCCTGGATGGCGGCGGGCAGCCCGGCGAAACCGCCGGAGTCGTAGCGTGGCTTGACGAAGAATGGGTTCATGGGCAGATTTGGGTCCTTTTCAGCTACAAAAGGTGGTCTGAGCTTACAGAAATGCAATTGTCGTACAAGCGTAGGGGAAACGTAGGTTAAGCGTCAAGTATAGAAAACGCGTTGGTGATAAATTAGTGACAGTAAGGTGATTTCTCTTCTTCTCCTCCTTTTCAAAGGAGAGCCGGGGTCGGCGTCCCCGGCTCTCTCGATTCTACCGCCTGAAGGCAGTATAATTACCACGCTGAAATTGATCATAAAATCAGGAGCAACTATGACCGTCCAGATTACCGTCATCGGCCTTGGGCAAATCGGCACGTCCATTGGCCTTGCGTTAGCCTCGCACCCCGAGCGGATTAAACGGGTTGGCTATGACCGCGCGCTTGAAATCCAGAACAAAGCCAAAAGCCTGGGCGCTTTTGATGAAGTTAAATTTAACCTGCCCGCCGCGATTGAAGGCGCAGACGTGGTGCTGCTGTGCATCCCGCTCGATCAGGTGGAAGAAACCCTGAAACTGATCGCCCCCGATTTGCGCGCCGATGCGGTCGTGATGGATTTTTCCCCGCAAAAAACGATGGCGCAAAAATGGTTTGAACAGCACGTCCCGGCCGGTCGCCATTATCTCGGCCTCGTTCCGGCCATCAATCCGCAGCTTTTGGAAGAACCGGGCAGCGGGATAGATGCGGCGCGCGCTGATCTATTTGAAAAGGCCACGGTCGGGATTGCCGCTCCGTCGGCGACGCCTGGCGAGGCGCTGAAACTGGCTGACGACATCATCAGCTTGCTCGGCGGGAAAACAATCTTCCTGGATATGCTCGAAGCTGACGGTATGATGATGACGGCGCACCTTTTACCCCAGCTGATGGCTGTCGCCTTGTTGAATGCGACGGTGGGTCAGCCAGGTTGGACGGAAGCCCGCCGTTTTGCCGGACGTCCCTTTGTCCTGTCCACCGCTTCGATTGACGGCGACACGCTGGAATCTTTGAAACAAACGCTGTTGAACAATCCCGTTGGCGCAGATCATGCCCTGGAAATGGCGATTGGCGCGTTAACTCACCTGCGCGAAGCCGTCAAAAATGGCGACCAGGCCGACCTGGAGAAACGTCTGCGCCTGGCGTATGATGACCGCGAAAAATGGCTGAACGAGCGTCATCGCGCCGAGTGGAATGTGGATATCGAAAAGAAGAATATGCCCAAAGCCGGAGATGCGCTCAAACGCATTTTTATGGGCGAGAGACCCAAGAACAAGAAATAAAGCGGACGGTTCAAACCTGCAACCATGCCCTTTTTCTGCTACATTCTCGAATGTGCCGACGGAACCTTTTATACTGGCTGGACGACAGATCCGCCGCGGCGCGAAAAGCAACATAATGCCGGGACGGGCGCGCGTTATACCAGTACGCGCCGCCCGGTGAAAATGATATACATCGAAGAACAACCCGATAAAATCACTGCGTTAAAGCGCGAATTGGCCATCAAACGCCTGCCGCGCAAACGCAAAGCACAACTGATCAATTCGCAATTAAAACAGTAAGGGCGCAGCATCGCTGCGCCCTTACTGTTTTGTTCTGGGGGAAACTTAGATCCAGCCGCGCAACTGCATGGCTTTCACAACGCGATCGATGGCAACCATGTAAGCCGCCTCGCGCATGTAGACTTTTTCCTTCAGGCTCATATCGAGAACGGCATGGAAGGCAGAAGTCATCTTGGTGTCGAGTTTTTCCAGCACTTCTTGCTTTGTCCAGTAGAAGTTCATGTCGTTCTGGACAGATTCGAAGTAGGAAGTTGTCACGCCGCCCGCGTTGCACAGGAAGTCCGGGATGTTGAAGATATTGTTGGCCTTGAAGAAGTCGTCCGCTTCGGGTGTGCAGGGGCCATTGGCGCCTTCAGCCACGATCTTGACGCGGTTGTGCATCTTCTTGACGGTATCGCCGTTGACGTGGCCTTCGATGGCGGCCGGGATGAGCACATCACATTCCTTCTCAATCCACTTTTCGCCATCTTCCATGACATACCCGGCATCCTTGGCTTTTTTCTGATCAATCGTGCCGTACTGGTCAACGATGGTCAGCAGGAAGCGCGGATTGACGCCGTCTTTGTGGCTGTAGGTGTAGGAGGTCTTGTCGTTGCGATCCCAGCAGGAAACGCAGGCGATTTTTCCGCCCAACATTTCCACAAAGCCGATGGCCGCATACTGGCTGACGTTGCCGAAGCCTTCGAGCGCCGCCACTGATTTGGTGGGGTCGAGCTTGAGATGCTTCATCGCTTCGCGCACGGTATAGATGACGCCGTAGCCGGTGGCTTCGGTGCGGCCTTCAGATCCGCCGCCGCCCAGGGGTTTTCCGGTGAACACGCCAGGCGTGTACTGCCCGACGAGTTTGGAATACTCATCCATCATCCAGCCCATCATCTGTGGGGTGGTTCCAACATCCGGGGCCGGAACATCCTGGCGTGGCCCGATGTTTTTCCACATATTCCCGACCCAACCACGGCACAGGCGTTCTTTTTCGGGGGTGGTGATTGACGACGGGTCGACAATAATGCCGCCCTTGCCACCGCCCAGCGGGATATCGGCCACGGCGCATTTCCAGGTCATCCAGGTGGCCAGGGCGCGCACAGTGTCGAAGGTCTCATTCGGGTGAAAACGGATACCACCCTTATTGGGGCCGCGCGCATCATTGTGTTGTACGCGATAACCCTGGAAAACGCGCAGGGAACCATCATCCATACGCACCGGAATGCGGAAGCTATACTCACGCATCGGCCAGCGTAGGACTTCGGAAATCTGGGGGTCCAAGTTGAGCAGTTTGGCGACGCCGTCAAACTGCTTCTGGGCCATTTCAAACGCATTGATTTGTCCAGCCATGCTTTTCTCCTATTGATAGGTGACTGAGATTTATAAAAAAATATAAGCGGGCATCCGGATCGGATGCCCGCTTTTTAGTGTGTTATGGCCTGCACGTAGATCATATGGGTAAGTCACCTTTTTGGTCGTGCCCATTAAGGTTAACCGAAATCAAGGGCAAAGTCAATATGATGGTCATCATGTCAAAAGTCATGGATTGTCGGACAAATTGCTTTTACAGTGTAATAAGTTTCGCCGCCTGCTTTTGTTGAATGTATTGTGCGTACCTGTTACCGGGCGGGCATGGGTCGCAACCCAGGCAGCTGTGCATTTCCTGGCGCGGCACTTTGTACGTATCGAGCAAGGGCTGGCTCTCCGCTCCTGCGTCCAATCGCAATCGCGCCACCAGCCCCAGGAAGCACTCACAAGTCAGGCAGGGGTCGTGTGGAAAACTCGCCACAGTTTCATGAAGAACGGTTTCCACTTCGGTCAGGGTCAGGTTGGGCATGATCTTACTTCAGCTGCTTTTCCAGCTCGGCGCGTACCACCTGCGGGTTGGCCTTGCCGCCCGCCTTGCGCATCACCTGTCCAAACAGGAAATTCGCCACGGTGAGTTTGCCCGCCTGATAGCTTGCCACTTCGCCAGAATTTTCGGCCAGAGTCTCAGCCACAATTTTTGCGATAAAGCCTGTATCCGAAACCTGCGTCAAACCTTTTTTAGCGACAATTTCAGCCGCGGGTTTGCCAGTGGCAAACATCTCAGCCAGCACCGCTTTTCCAGTATTCTGATTAATTTGTCCGTCGCTGATTAACTTGAGCAAGTCAGCCAGTTCTTTTGGATGAACCTTGGCGGAATCGAATCCCGTTCCCGCCGCATTCATCAAGGAAAAGAGCTCTCCCGTTACCCAGGCAAAAACCGTGCGGACTCCGCTGTCACTTGCCTTCAGAACCGATTCGAAGTACTCGCCCGCGGCTTTTTCTGACGCCAACTGCCAGGACTCAGCGAGACTGAGGCCAAAATCCTGCGCGAAGCGCCGCCTGCGCGCCCAGGGCAATTCAGGCAGCGCAAAGCGGACATCATCCATCCAATGTTTACTCACCACCAGAGGAGGCAAATCCGGTTCGGGGAAATAGCGGTAATCGTGGGCGTCTTCCTTTGAGCGCTGGCTGAAGGTGGCCTGTTTGACCTCATCCCAGCCGGCGGTTTCCTGCGCCACTTTTCCGCCCGCCTCCAACAGTTCAATCTGACGGTTAATTTCATACGCCACACCGCGTTCCAGGGCTTTGAAAGAATTCAAATTCTTAATTTCGACTTTTGTGCCGAGTTCTTCCTGTCCCAATGGGCGCACGGAGATGTTGGGCTCGATGCGCATCACGCCTTTTTCCAGGTCTCCGCTGTTGACGCCCAGGTAACGCACCAGCGCGCGCAGCGATTCAGCGTAGGCGCGCACTTCCTCGGCCGAGTGGAAATCTGGTTCAGTCACAATTTCCAGCAGAGCGACTCCGGCGCGATTGAGATCCACCAGGCTGTAAGGGCGGCCCGACCCGGAAGGTTCGACATGCGTCAGCTTGCCGGTATCTTCCTCCAAATGCACCCGGCGAATCCGGATAACCTTTTCACCTCTGGCTGTGACCAGGGTGATGGTGCCATGTTCGCCCAACGGCTGCTCATATTGCGTGATCTGGTAGCCTTTCGGCAGGTCGGGATAAAAATAATTTTTGCGCGCAAAAATGCTGATCGGCGCGATGGTACATTCGAGCGCCGTCGCCACGCGCAAGGCAAATTCCACCGCCTGGCCGTTGATCACGGGCAGCGTGCCGGGGTGCCCTGCGCAAACCGGGCAGACCGCGGTGTTGGGCGCCGCGTTGGTAGAATCCACCACTGGGCAGGCGCAAAACATCTTCGATTTTGTCAGCATTTCAACGTGGACTTCAAGGCCAATGACGGGTTCGTATTGCATAGTTCATTCCAGTTCACGACAATATTAACGAAGCAGGCAGCAGGGCTGGCTCGCTTCGTGCGGGATATTCCGTTAGGGTGTTATTTGAATTTCGGGGTGCGTTTATCCAGGAACGCCGCGACGCCTTCTTTGTGTTCCGGGCGTTTCCCGGCAATTTCCTGAAGATGCCCCTCATAATCCAACACCTCTTCCAGATTGGGCAAAACAGCTTTGTTATAGGCTCTTTTAGCCAGGCCAAATGCGCTCGCGGAGCCATTGGAGAATTCATCAGCCGTGGCGAGAGCCGTTTTCATCAGGTTTTCGGGGAGAACCACCTGGTTGACTAAGCCCCACGCGAGAGCTTTTTCTGCCGAAATTGGCTGGTTGCTGAAAGTGAATTCGAGCGCGCGCCCCAAACCAATCAGGGCGGGGAGCAGCAGCGAAACACCCGAATCGGGCGCCAACCCGATTCCGCTGAATCCGACCACGAATTTTGCCGTTTCGGCGGCGATGCGCAGATCGCAAGCCAATGCGATGCCCAGCGATGCCCCGGCGCAGGGTCCATTGACCGCCGCAAGCACCGGTTTTTCAATTTGCCGGATCTGTAATATCAGCGGATTGTACGTCTGTTGCAGGTGTGCGCGGAAAGAGAGTGTATCTCCACCGACCTTGATTTCTTCAATATCCTGCCCGGCGCCAAATACCCGCCCGGCGCCGGTCAAAACAATGACGCGCGTCTGCGAGTCTCTGGCGGCCTGCTTAAAGGCATTTTGTAATTCGCCAATCAACTCCAGGTTGAAGGCATTGGCCTTGGGCCGGTCAATGGTCAGTAGCAGGACGTTATTATTCAGTTCGGAGTGAAGGAAAGCCATGGTTTTCTACCAGGATGCTGGGAAATAAAAAAGCGTACTGCTAAAGTGTAAAAGAAGATTACAGTTTATGCAGTACGCTTGATGTTTATTCCAAAATGTCCAAGTCGTCGTCTGCAGGATCGTCGTCAGAGCCGATTTCCAGTTCCATATCATCCCGTTCGACGTGCAGCCAAAGCAAAAGCATGTGACCATCATCCGTTTCAACGGAACGAGCGGCCAGGATGGGGACGGTCGCTTCCAGCCCGGTTTCGTCACGATAGACCAGCGTGATGGGCTGATGCTGGCTCCACCTGCGATAGCAGCGTTCGACCAACGCGGGACCATTAAATGTACGCAAGCGGGTGAGCGCAGTGAACGAGAACTGTCTCGTCTCGTTTAATCCCAGCGCCCAGCCATCCTGGACGGGTTCAAATATGGGGGTGGGGCCTTCGATGATGGTAATTTTATCTTCCATGCGGTTTCCTGTTCGGTGAGAAAATAATACCATAAAAGAATATGTGGAGCATAGGAAATATGTTCGAATTTCCATTGTCCGGGGCGGGTAGCGAATTGGAATCGGCGAGAAAGGTTCCGGGTGGTGACGTCTGGGCTGAAAAGGTGATAAATGTCAGTGAAACTTCTTATAATTGCTGCTTTGTGAAAATTCCCACTGACATTATCCTATGTTATACTTCGTCATTCTTTTCTAAAAACCCCGCTCAGGGAGTCACACTTATGTTGCTAGAATATATTGCCATTGCGATTTTCATCGCGTTGACGACACTCGTTGGCGTCATAGCAATTACGCTGGGTACTATTTTTGGTCCCAAGCGCCCGGCCAGTAAGAAATCAATGCCGTACGAATCGGGTATGAACCCGATTGGGCCCGGTACTCGCCGGATTCCGGTGAGATTTTACCTGATCGCCGTCCTTTTCATCCTGTTCGATATTGAAGTTGTGTTTTTTATCCCCTGGGCACTGGTTTTTAACGATTTCGTTAAAGCCGGACAGGGGCTTTTTATGTTGGGTGAAATGTTGGTGTTCATCGTGATATTAATGGTAGGCTATGCTTATGCCTGGAAGAAGGGAGCGCTAGAATGGGAGTAGAACAAAAACTTGCCAACATGGGCGTGGTTACTGCGCGTCTTGAAGATTTGGTTAACTGGAGCCGCACGAATGCCATGTGGCCGATGCTCTTTGGTCTGGCTTGCTGCGCCATTGAGATGATGTCGGCACAGGCCGCCAATTATGATATGAGCCGTTTTGGGATGGAATTGATGCGTCCAAGCCCGCGTCAGAGCGATCTGATGATTGTGGCCGGGCGCGTTTCTCGCAAAATGGCCCCGGTTGTGCGCCGCCTTTACGATCAGATGCCTGACCCGAAGTGGGTCATCGCGATGGGCGACTGCGCTTCCTGCGGCGGCGTGTTCAATAATTACGCGGTGGTGCAGGGCGTGGATGAAGTCGTTCCGGTGGATGTGTACGTGGCAGGCTGCCCGCCGCGCCCTGAGGCTTTGATCCATGGCGTGGTGACTTTGCACGAAAAAGTACGCCGCGAAAAGATGAAGGACTGGGCGTAAGATGAGCGAAAACCTTTCCACCATCCTTGAAAAATTGGTGCAGCGCTTTGATGGGCAAACCATCGAGTTTGCTGGAGAATCCAGCGTAATCCTGCCCGTGGAAAAAATTGCCGAGGCGGCGAAGGTGATCCATGACGAATTCGGCTTTGACTTGCTCTCAGCCCTGACCGCCGTGGATTATTGGCCGGAAGAAAATCCGCGTTTTCATCTTTATTATCGTTTCACGTCAATTCCCAATCGCATGACGCTGAATGTGCGGGTGCCCGTTTCGACAAGTTCGCTCGCTGCGCCCACATTGGAAAAAATTTATCGCAATGCCAACTGGCATGAGCGCGAAGTTTACGACATGTTTGGCATCAAATTTGAAGGTCACTCTGATATGCGCCGCATCCTGATGCCGCATGACTGGGAAGGCCATCCTCTGCGCAAGGATTATCCTCTTGGTTATGAGGAACCTCAGTTTTCCTTTAACTTTGACGAAATTGATGTCCGTAAACCGTATGCCACCCGCGAGGGCACTGCGCTCCCTAAAAGGCGCGGAGAGTAACCATGGCTCAGATTGAAGAAGTCACCCTTGATGGAATGACCCATCTCGTCTCAGAACGTGCTTTGACAGGCGAGACGATGTTGTTAAACATGGGGCCGCAACACCCTTCGACACACGGTGTGCTGCGTCTCTTGCTGGAACTGGATGGCGAAACGGTGTTGGTTGCCATCCCCGACATTGGCTTTCTGCATACCGGCGTCGAGAAGAATATGGAAGCCAAGACCTACCAGAAGGCGGAAGTGATGACGGACCGCCTGGACTATATGAACACGGTGGGCAACAATCTGGCTTACTGTTTGGCCGTCGAAAAACTGGTTGGGTTGGACGTGCCGGTGCGCGCCCAGGCTTTGCGCGTCATCCTGGCCGAACTCAAACGGATTTCTTCGCACATGGTCTGGCTGGGAACTTCCGCGCTTGACCTGGCGGCGATGTCGGACTTCATGTACTGTTTCCGCGAGCGCGAGATGATTTTGGGCATCCTGGAGCTGGTTTCAGGCCAGCGCATGATGACCACCTACATCCGCCCGGGCGGCGTCTGGCGCGATGTGCCGGTCGAGTTTGAAGCAGCTGTCCGCGATTTCCTGAAAATTATTCCGAAACGAATTGACGAATACGAATCCCTGCTGACCAAGAACCCGTTGTTCCTCGATCGCACCATCGGAATCGGCAAGATTTCCGCTGAAGATGCTGTCAATTGGGGTTTGACGGGCGCTTCGCTGCGCGGTTCTGGCGTCGACTATGATGTGCGTAAATTTGCGCCGTATTCGGGCTACGAACAATATGATTTTGAAATACCGCTGCGTACTGAAGGCGATGTCCGCGCGCGATATCTGGTGCGTATCGCAGAAATGCGTCAATCTGTGCGCATCATCCAGCAGGCCATGGATACTCTTCCCATGGGTCCGGTGCGTTCCGCAAATTATAAATTCGTCCCCCCGCCGCGTTCTGAAATTGGAACCAGCATGGAAGCGTTGATCCATCACTTCAAACTGTGGACGGAAGGTTTCAATGCCCCACGCGGCGCTGTTTATTCAGCTGTCGAGTCGCCGCGCGGTGAGTTGGGCGTTTACCTCGAAAGTGACGGCGGCCCCAAACCGTTCCGCGTTCACTTCCGCACGCCATCATTTGATAACCTTCAGGTTTTGCCCGTCCTGGCAAAGGGTTTTTTAGTGGCCGACCTGGTGGCAATCATAGGTTCGGTTGACATTGTTTTGGGAGATATTGACCGATGAGCATCGCTGAAAAATATCCAGAAGAAGTCAAAGCGATTTTTACCAAATATCCCGTCAAACGTTCGGCAGTGATGCCCATGTTGTATCTGGCTCAGCGCGAAGAAGGTTTTATTACCAAGGCCGGCATGGCCGAAATCGCTACCTTGCTGGATTTGGATGTGACTGAAGTGGCCTCGATTGTCGGTTTCTACAGCCTCTACCATGACGAAAAAGCCGGGAAATATCGCATGCAGGTTTGCAATGACCTGCCCTGTGCCCTGCGTGGCGCGGATAAATTCCTTGAAGCGTTGTGCGGTAACCTGGGCGTCAAAGTGGGCGAGACAACGCCCGATGGCCTGGTGACGGTGGAAGCTGTGATGTGCCTGGCGGCCTGCGACAAGGCTCCCATGTTCCAGATGCAAGACGGCGACAAGGTCACCTACTACGAAAATATGACCGTGGATCGCACCATGGAATTGGTGGAAGCGCTCAAAAAGAGCGGCGTGGAGGCGAAATAATGACTCATTTCCTGCTGCGTCATCGTGATATTCCAGATATCAAAAATCTCGACGTTTACATGAAAAACGGTGGTTTTGAAGCCCTTAAAAAAGTGGTCACCACCATGCAGCCTCAACAGGTTGTTGACGAAGTCAAGGCCTCGGGTTTGCGCGGACGCGGCGGCGCGGGTTTTCCGACCGGCGTGAAGTGGTCCTTCCTGCCGAACAACATCTGGCCGCACTACGTTGTCTGCAATGCTGACGAATCTGAGCCGGGCACGTTCAAGGATCGCGAAATCATGGAAAGCAATCCCTTCCAGTTTTTGGAGGGCGTTGCGATTGCCTGTTACGCGGTTGGCGCAACGGAAGGCTACGTCTATTTGCGCGGCGAGTTTTTGCAGGTGCAATTATTTCTCGATCAGTGCATCGGCGAGCTGGAAAAAGCCGGTTTGCTGGGCGATAACCTGTTCGGCACGAATTATTCACTGAAACTGAAAACGCATCTCGGCGCGGGCGCTTATATCTGCGGCGAAGAAACCGCTTTATTGGAATCCATCGAAGGCAAACGCGGACAGCCGCGCGTGCGTCCGCCTTTCCCGGCGGTGGTGGGATTGTACGGCAAGCCGACCGTTATCAATAACGTCGAAACGCTGACCAACCTGCCGTTTATCGTGGAAAAAGGCGCGGGCTGGTACAAGTCCATCGGAACCGAAAAAAGCCCCGGCGTGAAGGTTTTCTCACTCTCCGGTAACGTGAACAAGCCCGGGAATTATGAGCTGCCGCTCGGCACCACCTTCCGCGAGCTTATTTTCACCCACGGCGGCGGCATTCTTGACGGGCACAAACTCAAAGCGATCATGCCTGCCGGTGCATCATCCTCCATTATAAAGGTGGATGACAGCACTTTCGATAAGGTGATGGATACCGCGATGGATTATGAAAACGTCCAGAGCGTGGGTTCGTTGCTTGGCTCGGCCTCGGTGATCGTGATTGATGACACGCACAGCATGGATTGGGTCATCAACAAGACCGTCCATTTCTTCAAACATGAATCGTGTGGAAAGTGCACGCCCTGCCGCGACGGCAACTACTGGATGCTGCATATCGTTGAACGCATCCACGCCGGGCACGGCACCAGCGCCGATTTGCAACTGCTCAAGACGGTTGCCAATCAGGTCAATGGAAAATGTCTGTGCGCGCTGGGTGATTTTTCGACCATGGCTGTGACCTCGGCGCTTGAACGCTTCCCCGAGGATTTTGTGGATGCGGTAAAGGCGTAGCGGTGTAACTATGGCGAAACTGATAAATCTCAAAGTCGATGGCATCGCCGTCACCGTTCCTGATGGAACGCTGGTGGTGGATGCCGCCAAAAAAGCCGGGATCGACATCCCGGTGTTCTGCTACCATCCAAAAATGGAACCGGTCGGCATGTGCCGCCAGTGTCTGGTGGAAATTGGCCGTCCCATGTTTGATCGCGCCACCGGGCAGCCCGTGCTGGACGAAAAAGGCGCGCCCAAGATGCAATTCATGCCCAAGCTCGAAACGGCCTGCACCAATCCTGTTTCGGAAGGCATGCTTGTGCTGACCACGACCGAAAAAGCCAAATCCGGGCAAAAGGAAATTCTTGAGCTGCTGCTCACCAATCATCCGCTCGACTGCCCGATCTGTGACAAAGGCGGCGAATGTCCCCTGCAAACCCTGACGATGGAATTTGGCCCATCCGAAAGCCGCTTCATCTTTGACGACAAGCAGCGCCAGGACAAGCATGTGCCCCTGGGCGACCTGATTTTCATCGATCGTGAGCGCTGCATCCAATGCGCGCGCTGCATCCGCTTTCAAGACAAAATCGCGGGCGAGCCGGTGTTGGCTTTTTACCAGCGCGGACGCTCCACCGACGTGGTCACCTACTCAGAACCGGGTTTCGACTCGATTTTCTCCGGCAACACCACCGATATTTGTCCGGTTGGCGCGCTGACCACCACTGATTTCCGCTTTAGCGCGCGCCCCTGGGAACTCAAAAACGCCGCCTCGGTCTGTTCGCAGTGCCCGGTCGGCTGCAATCTGACCTTCAATGTGCGCCGCGAAGTCAAATCGGGCGGCGGATACGTTGTCAAGCGCGCTTTGCCGCGTCAAAACGAGCAAGTGAATGAAATTTGGTTGTGCGACAAGGGCCGCTTCGCTGGCTATCACTACGCCCAGGCCGCTTCCAGGCTGACGATTGATCCGGCGCAGTTCGACTCCACCCTCAGCCGCGCCGCCGATAAACTGGCTGCCGCCAAATCTGACGTGGTGATTCTTGCCGGTGGACGTCTCGCCAACGAGGATTTATTCAATCTCAAGCAGTTGGCTGCCGGGCTGGGCGCGAAAACCTATCTCTACAGCGGCATGGGCGGCGGTGAATTTACCACGGCCTATGGCTTGAGCGCCGGTTCGAATCTCGGCGACTTGGGCGCGGGCGATACCGTTTTGGTGGCTGCTTCTGACCTTTATAACGAAGCCCCGATCTGGTACTTACGCCTTAAAGCGGCGGCTCAACGCGGCGCGACGGTCATCGTTGCGGCGGCGCGCGCCACCAAGCTGGATGAATTTGCGACCTTCGTGGTGCGTTATGCCTATGGCGATGAAGTTGCCACTGTCAAATCACTGGCCGGAAAAGAAAAAATCGGTGCGGCTATCTCTGACGCCAATAACCTGGTGGTATTTTACGGTTCCGACGGCCTTGGTCTGAGCGGAACTTCCACGCTGGCTGCGGCCTGCGCTGAACTGGTGAAGGAAAAAGCCGGAAAGCCAAACAATGGCCTGGTGGCTGTGTGGACGACTCCCAACGAACAGGGCGCCTGGGAATTGGGCTTCCGCCCGTCTGATGATCTGGCGGTTGCGCTGAAGGGAAAAACCGTCTACGTGGTTGCGGCCGACCCGGCGGGAGATGATCCCAAACTGGCAGAAGCCTTGAAAGCGGCCAAAACCGTCATCGCGCAGGATATTCTGCCGACCGAGACTACCCGATTGGCTGAAATTGTGCTGCCTGCGGCGGCTTACACCGAACGCGAAGGCACCTACACTTCCGGTGAGCGGCGCGTCCAGCGCTTTACCCCGGCTGTCCCGGCCAAACCCGGCACCAAGGCCGATTTCGCCATCGTGGCGGAAATCGCCAAAAAGTGCGGCGTTGAGTTGGAAGATCGCTCTGCGTTGATCGTGATGAACAAAATTTCCGTCGCGGAGAAAGCTTTCGCAGGCGTGACTTATCACAAACTGGCTGAAGTGGCCGAGCAGTGGCCCGTCGTCGGTGGCGCTGATTTGTATTATGGCGGCACATCCTATCAGAACACGCAGGGACTTGGCGCTCATCTGGCGCTGACGGCTGGCAGTGGCGCCGGTTTGGCGAGTGCGAAAGCGGGGATTCGTCCGCAAGAAGGCGAACTCGTGGCGGTGCCGGTCAGCAAACTGTATGACATGGGCACAACCGTCGTCCCAGCGAAATTACTCGACAGCCATATCGGCGCGGCGAGTGTGTCTGTGAATCCCGCTACAGCGGCGAAATTTGGCATCTTAAACGGTGGACAGGCCAGGGTGAGTCTGAACGGGGTCGAGGCGGAAGTCAAAGTCAAATTTGACGAATCCATCTCCACCGGCGTGGTACTCGTCTACCGCAGTTTTGGCATCCCCATCTCCGAGCCGACCGCAGTGGCAATTTCGGTCGCTGAGAAGGCCTGAGGAGGCAGCGAATGGATTGGGCATTAATCCTTGAATGGGTGATTAAGTCGTTCATCCTGGTCATGATGCTGTTGACGGGTTTTGCGTACCTGACCTGGTATGAGCGTAAGGCGCTTTCGCGCATGCAAGTGCGTTATGGGCCGAACCGCGCCGGTAAATTTGGTTTGTTGCAGCCGATTGCGGATGCCGTCAAACTGATTTTTAAAGAAGAATTGATCCCCGATCAGGCTGAGAAGGCATTGTTCATTCTCGCGCCGATCGTGACGGTCGTTCCGGCGGTGGTCATTACCGCCACGGTACCGTGGGGACCAAGTTTTCAGATCTTTGGGCGCACGATCAATCTGTATATTGCCAATATCGATGTCGGCGTGCTGTATGTGACGGCGATAGCATCGATTGCGGTGTATGGGATCGTGCTGGCGGGTTGGTCGAGCAATAACAAGTACGCCATGTTGGGCGGTTTGCGCTCCACGGCTCAGATGGTGAGTTACGAACTGGCGCTGGGGCTGTCCTTTGTGGCGGTCATCCTGCTCTCCGGCTCGATGAATATGCTTGCCATCGTCGAAGCGCAGAAAAATGTCTGGTTTGCGGTGCTTCAGCCGACGGGCGCGGTCGTTTTCTTGATCGCAACCCTGGCGGAACTCAACCGCGCGCCGTTTGACATGCCGGAAGCCGAGCAGGAATTGACTGCTGGTTACCATGTCGAATACTCGGGCATGAAGTTTGCGCTATTTTTCATGGCTGAATACACCAAGATGATCGCCATTTCTGCGATTTCGGCAACGATTTTCTTTGGCGGCTACCGCGAATTCTGGTTCTTGAAAGACACCTTCCTGAGCGTTGATCGTTTTGCCTTGCTCGGGCCGATTTACATGTTTTTAAAAATCGTCGTGCTGTTGTTTGGGATGATCTGGGCGCGCGCTACGCTGCCCCGCATCCGTTATGACCGCCTGATGTCCTTTGGCTGGAAGGCCATGCTGCCGCTTTCGCTGGCTGTCGTGCTGGTTTCGGCGATGGGAATTGCGCTGGCGCAGATCAACCCCTTGTTTATCTGGCTGATCCCGATTGTGTCCGTTTTGCTGGGTTTTCTGACGATAGGATTGGTGGATAATTCTTTACGGAGGAAAGCTTATGCGGCTCGTTGAACCTTTCCTTGAGATGATTGGTGGTTTAAAAACCACCCTGTTCATGATGTTTGAAAAACCGGTGACGGTTCAATATCCGGAAGAAAAACGTCAGGTTTCCAATCGTTTCCGTGGACGTCATGAACTCAAACGCTATGACAATGGTCTCGAAAAATGTATCGGCTGCGCTTTGTGCGCCGCGGCCTGCCCGGCAGACGCGATTTTCGTCGAAGCGGCAGAAAATACCGATGAAAAGCGATTTTCACCCGGTGAGCGTTATGCCAGCACCTATGAAATCAACATGCTGCGCTGTATCTATTGCGGTTTTTGTGAAGATGCCTGCCCGACTGAGGCGGTTGTGCTGGGTGACAATTACGAATTGACTTTCCTTGCCCGTCGGGACGCCATCTACACCAAAGAAATGCTCATCGACTCTGTGGCGCCGGGCGGCTTCGCCACGCCGCAGGTGACGGAACCAGGCAAATTCAACCGCTCGGTGCCCGAAATGAAAGATCCGCAAGATTAGCGCAAAGGTGACCAATGTCCGGTGAATTGATCCTGTTTTTTATCCTTGCTCTGACCGCCATTGCGACGGCAGCCGGTATGCTGACAAGCAGCAATGCGGTGTATGCGGCGCTGTACCTTGTGCTGAATTTTGGCACGGTGGCTATCTTCTACCTGATGCTTGGTTCGCCATTCATCGCGCTTTCGCAGGTGACGGTTTACGGTGGCGCGATCATGGTGTTGTTCCTGTTCGTGATCATGCTGCTGGGTGTGGAAAAAATCCCCGCTGAATTTGGCTGGAAGAAATCCCTGCCCGCGATTGCCCTGGGAATTGCCCTGATTGCGGAAGTGGCCTACCTGGTTTCTCAGAAAGTAGCCAGCACCGCGCTTGAAACCGCTTCGACAGTGGCCCAGGCAGCCCCATCCCCGTTGGCGAACAAGCTGTTCACAGTCTACTTGCTGCCATTTGAAGTAACGTCCATTTTGCTGCTGGTTGCGATGGTTGGCGCCATTGTGCTGACCAAGCAGGAAAAGAAAGGAGAGCGGGGTTAACATGATCCCTGTCAACTATTACCTCGCACTTTCTGCAATATTGTTCACCATGGGTGCGATGGGCGTCTTGTTACGCCGGAACGCGCTGGTAATCTTCATGTCGATTGAGCTGATGCTCAACGCCGCCAACCTGGCTTTTGTGGCCTTCGCCCGCATGTATTCCACGCTGAACGATTATTCCGTCTTCAACGGGCAAATCTTCGTGTTTTTCGTGATGACCGTCGCGGCGGCGGAAGTGGCAGTCGGCCTGGCGCTGATCGTGACCATTTTCCGTTCACGGCAAAGCATCGACGTTGACCAACTGAACAGCCTGAAGGGATAAATACTTATGGAAAATACTTCTGGCCTGTTCTTTGTTCTGGTTCCCTGGATAGTTTATCTCCCGGTCCTCGGGTTGTTGATCAACCTGACGATTGGCTCCAAGCTTGGCGAAAAAGGCGTCGGCACGGTTGCGGCTTCAGCTTCAGGGCTGGCCTTCGTCGTGGCGCTGCTCCAGGTCTATTCGCTGAGTCTCTCCCCCGAAGGGGCGACCGTCAAAGTTGCAGATTGGATCCACATCGGCAACCTAGCGATTGATTGGACTTTCCGCGTGGATACGCTTTCGGCGACGATGATGATGGTTGTCAGCGGCGTCGGCACGCTCATCCACATCTACGCCATCGGATATATGCACGAGGATGTGCGCTTCAAGAAGGACGAGGGCCGTTACCGCCGCTTTTTCGTCTTTTTGAACCTGTTCATCGCCATGATGATGGTTTTGGTCAGCGGCAACTCGTACATGATGCTGTTTGTCGGCTGGGAAGGTGTGGGGCTGTGTTCCTTCCTGCTGATCGGTTTCTGGTACGACATGGATACGCTGGGTCGACCGTCGTTTGCCAATTCCAATGCCGCCAAGAAAGCCTTCATTACCAACCGCGTCGGCGATTTTGGTTTCCTGATTGCCGCGTTCTTGATGTTCTGGTATTTCGGCTCCACCAACTTTGACCTGGTTTTTGCCAAAGTTGCGGAAGTCGCCCAGGCGACGCCCTGGGTCATCACCGCCATTACCATCACCCTGCTGGTGGGTGTGGCCGGTAAATCCGCGCAAATTCCGCTTTACATCTGGCTGCCGGATGCCATGGCAGGCCCCACGCCGGTCTCCGCGCTGATCCATGCGGCCACGATGGTTACGGCTGGCGTTTATCTGGTGACCCGCTCCGCGCCGATTTACATGCACAGTCACGATGGGCAGTATATCGTCGCCACGATCGGGGCGGTTACGGCCCTTTTTGCGGCGACCATCGCTGTCGGTCAGTACGATATTAAAAAGGTTTTGGCCTACTCCACCATCAGCCAGTTGGGCTTCATGGTGGCGGCGGTCGGCATGGGTGCGTATGTCGCCGGGATGTTCCACCTTATTACGCACGCATTTTTCAAGGCTTTGTTATTCCTTTCGGCCGGTTCCGTTATTTTGGGCATGGAGCGCGGACATCATCACCTGCCGCATGGCGATCATCACGAGGTCTTTGATCCCGGTGACATGCGTAATATGGGTGGGCTGCGCAAGACCATGCCGGTGACCTTCTGGGTGTATATGATCGGCACGCTGGCGCTGGCAGGGATTTTCCCCTTTGCCGGGTTCTGGTCGAAGGATGAAATTCTGCTCGACGCCGCCAAAGTATTCCCGCATGTTTACATTATGCTGGCGATTGCGGCCTTCTTCACGGCCTTTTACATGGGCCGCCAGATTTGGATGGTTTTCTTTGGGGAAGCCCGGCATGCCGCGGCCTCGCACGCCGAGGAAAGCCCCAATGTCATCACCATCCCGTTGATGATTTTGGCTGCGCTCTCCGTTTTGGGTGGCGCGCTCAATCTGCCGTACGTTCACACACTGACCAACTGGCTTGAGCATACTGTCAAGATTGTCGAGCACGAAGGTGAAGTTGCGGCCTGGCTCCAGGTTTCGTGGGGTGGATTGAATCCGCTCGTGGCGATTATTTCGACGGTTGCGGCGTTGCTGGCCATCTATTTCTCGTGGCTGCTTTACATGCGCACTCCGCTCAAGGCCGGTCAGCCTGACCCGTTGAAGAAAATGCTTGGCCCGGTCTTCACCGGCATGGAAAATAAGTGGTTTATCGACGAAGCCTACAAGTTTGTCATTATTGAACGCTACGTTGATCTGGCCCGTTTCCTGGCCCAAAAAGTGGATTGGGACTTCTGGCATGAGTGGTTCCATGATGAAGTCATCGCCAAAGGTTTTGTCGGTCTGACCCGCTTCCTGGCTGACCCGGTTGACCTGGGCGTGGTGGACAAAGTATCCAAAGTACTTGCTGATGCAGTGCAATCTTCTGCAAATTCCTTGCGCAAAATCCAGAATGGCTTTGTGCGCAGTTATGCCCTGTCAGTGTTGCTGGGCGTGGTGGCCATCCTCGGCTACCTACTTTTGAAATAAGGCTGAGAGGACGCACTATGAACTTTTTGTTGGAACCCCTCACTCTGGTGACCTTCTTCCCGTTGGTCGGTGTGCTCGTGCTTCTGTTTATCAACTCGGAAGCCAAGAACACCATCCGTTGGACGGCACTGGTCACCGCGCTCCTTAATTTTGTTATTTCTTTGTGGGCGCTGTCGATGTTCAACGCCGCCAACCCCGATCTCCAGTTGGTCTCCCAACATAGCTGGATCCAGGTGGCGGGTTGGAATATTCAATATTACCTGGCAGTGGATGGACTGAGCATCCTGCTCGTCTTGCTGACCACTTTCCTGACCCCGATCGCCATCTTGTCGACCTGGACGGCTGTTGATGAGCGCGTCAAGGATTTCATGATGTTCTTCCTGATGCTGGAAGTGGGCATGCTGGGCGTTTTTCTCGCGCAGGATCTATTCCTGTTCTACATTTTCTGGGAATTTACCCTGGTCCCGATGTACTTCCTGATCGGTATCTGGGGTGGCCCGCGCCGCTTGTATGCCGCCGTCAAATTCTTCCTGTACACGATGGCTGGTTCCATTTTGATGCTGCTCGCCATCCTATGGCTGGGCGTCAATCAGGGCACTTTCACCATGCCTGATTTGATCGCCAAAGGCAACATCCCCGCGGATATCCAGATGTGGCTGTTCGTCGCCTTTGCGGCGGCTTTCGCCATCAAGGTTCCGATGTGGCCGCTGCACTCCTGGTTGCCCGACGCCCACGTGGAGGCTCCTACCGCCGGTTCCGTCATCCTGGCCGGTGTCTTGCTCAAAATGGGTACGTACGGTTTCCTGCGCTTCAACTTGCAGTTGTTCCCCGAGGCCGCAGTCAAAGCCGCTCCCACGATCGCCGTCCTGGCCGTGATTGGCATCTTGTACGGCGCGGCGGTTTCGTACTCGCAGAAGGACGTCAAGAAACTGGTTGCGTATTCATCGGTTAGCCACCTGGGTTTCGTCATGCTCGGCCTGTTCGCGCTGAACGCTCAGGGTGTTGAAGGCGCCATTTTGCAGATGATTAACCACGGTCTGAGCACCGGGGCCTTGTTCTTGCTCGTCGGCATGATCTACGAGCAGACTCACACCCGCGAAATCGCCGTTTACGGTGGCCTGTGGAAAATCACCCCGATTTTTGGCTCGCTGATGCTGATCGTTTCGCTTTCATCGATGGGCCTGCCCGGTTTGAATGGTTTCGTGGGTGAATTCACCATTTTGCTGGGCGCCTTCGGCTCGAAGGCTTTCGGCACCCCCTGGTATGCCATCCTGTCGGCGGCTGGCGTCATTTTGGCCGCGATTTATATCCTGTACATGTTCCAGAAAATGTTCCTCGGCCCGGTCGGCTCCATCGTGGAAGAAGTCAAGCACCACGGTCACGCCCTGCGCGATCTGAACTGGCGCGAAATCGTGACGCTCCTGCCCCTGCTGATTTTCATCTTCTGGATTGGCCTTTATCCTGCGCCTTTCTTCAATTTGATGGCGCCCGCCGTTGAAAAATTGCTCATCCCGTTTAAGGCCATCCTTGGCGGCTAGGGAATGACTGAAGTAACGACCCGAGTCGTTACTGTGGAGTGGATATGACTCAAACTGATTTCTACACCATCCTCCCGGTCATTGTGTTGACCGTCTGGGCCTGTGCTCTCCTTCTGGTGGATTTATTTATCCCGAAGGAGAGCAAGGGGTTGACGGCGCTGCTCGCTGCCATTGGCCTGGCCCTGACGACAGGCTTCAGCCTGACCCAAATTGGACGCGAGTCCATCGGGTTCAACGGAATGGTTGTGCTGGATGGTTTTTCCAATTTTCTAAGCACCCTGTTTTTGCTGACAGGTTTGTTCGGCGTGGCCGTGGCCTATGGTTATTTGCGCCGCATGAAGATTGAACGCGGCGAGTATTACGTCATCATGCTCTTCAGCATCGTCGGTATGATCTTGATGTCGCAAGCTACGGACTTGATCGTCACCTTCCTCGCGCTGGAACTGCTCTCCATCCCGTTGTATGTCCTGGCGGCGTTTGCCTATCCTCGCACCGAATCTGAAGAAGCGGGCGTCAAGTACTTCCTGTTGGGTGCTTTCGCCACCGGATTTGTCGTCTACGGCATCGCGCTGGTGTTTGGCGCAACCGGCTCGACGGATTTGGCCAAAATTGTCGCCGCTGTGGCTGGTGGAACTGCCAGCACCCCGCTTCTGTTGAGCGGTGCGGCGCTGATGCTGGTCGGCTTCGGCTTCAAAGTTGGCGTCGTCCCCTTCCACATGTGGACGCCGGATGTCTATCAGGGCGCGCCCACTTCGGTCACCGCCTTCATGGCTGCGGGCGCCAAGGCTGCCGGTTTTGCCGCACTCCTGCGCATCTTTGCCAGCGCCTTTCCATCCCTCGCAACCGATTTGATGCCTGTTTTGGCGGTCCTGTCCGCGCTTTCGATGATTGTCGGCAACGTCATCGCCATTGCCCAGACCGACATCAAGCGCATGCTGGCTTATTCCAGCATCGCCCAGGCCGGATACATCCTGATGGCTTTTGTACCGTTTGCGGATGAAAAAGTGCGCCTGACTTCTGTCGCGGCCGGGCTGTTCTACCTTTTCGCTTACACTATCACCAGCTTCGGTTCGTGGGGAGTTGTGATCGCGCTCGAAAAAGCCGAGGGAAAAGGTCTCGCCATCGCAGATTACGCCGGTTTGGGGAAGAAATATCCGCTGCTGGCTGCCGCCATGACCATATTCATGCTCTCGCTGACCGGTCTGCCGCCTACGCTTGGCCTGGTCGGGAAGATTTACCTGTTCCGCGCCGTGATGGAAGGTGGCGTGTACTGGCTGGCGCTTGTCGGCGTGGTGACATCGCTCATTTCCGCATATTACTATCTGCGTGTGGTTGTCACAATGTACATGAAAGATGGCGAACCGCAGGTTACGCGCGAAACCTGGCTGGAACTCGCGATTGGCGCCTCCGCCGTGTTGACGGTGGTCATCAGCCTGGTGCCTCAGCCGCTGTTTGCTTGGGCCTCGCAGGCCATTTTGAAATTGTTTTAGCGTTTGGTTGACTTCAAAAAAGTGGGCGGCAGATTTCTGCCGCCCACTTTTTTATGCTGGTAAGGTATATGCGAGCATCACCCAGCGGTTTGGACCGATTTGCCCCCAGCCGCTCAGTTCCCGGCTTAGCTCAAGGATTTCATCTTTGCGGACGACGCCCACCGCCGGGAAGTTCATTCCTGGCCCGGAGCGGACATTCAGCGAAGTCAAATTCACCTTGACTTTGCGCGTCAACTTGAACCCCACCGCCGCGACGGGTATGATCGCGCTGCGTTCAGTCCCCGGGTATTTGGGATCGTTGACCACGTCCTTCCAGGCATTCCAGAATATTTCCAGCGGATAAGCGTGCGCCTCGCCACTCATCTGGTTGGTATAAAGTGGATCATGGATGTAAACATTTTTCACATCCATGCCCACCAGCACGCCGAAATGCGGCCCATCGAAGGATTTTTCCGTCAGCCCGGCCTGCTCGAAGACCTTGTAGCGCATCGACAGGACGAGCGGTTTCCCGGATGCCAGCGCCCCAAACAGATCCTGGATCGACAGCAGCGTGCGGATTTCCGTCAGCACGCCCAGTTTGCCCAGCTTACTGCTTAATTGGGCAGCACTCAAGAATGAATTTGCGGCAGGCGCAATGCTTGCGTAAAACTCATCGGGCGTCATTTGGCTGTTGAGATACGCCTTCAGCAGCATGCTGGCGGACGCTGCGCCGCAGTCAAGATGACTGGCTTCGGCGCCGGTTGTCAGCAGCGAAATATAGGGCACGGGCAGCAGCACCATCGGTTTGAAAGCGGTGCTCCAGGTGTATTCGGCAGATTGACCGTTATCCAGATTTTCGACTCGATAGTGCGTTGTAATGTTGATGGGCGGATTGTTCTCGGGTGTTGGGTCCGGCGGTGGAGTTGGCGTGGGTGTCGGGGGCGGTGGGGGCGTGACGACTCCGCCATTCGCCAGAGTCGCCACATCGAGACGGAACTGTTCCATCGGGAAAGCGGGGCCCGGATCCCATTTTCGCTTCGGCGCGATATCGTCATGTCCAAGAATCTCGCGGAAGCCGTAGATCCGCACAAGCGCCGCCGCCACTTCCGCCGCAGTTTTTAATTGAATATCGGTATATTTGTGCCAACCATACATCACGGACGGATAGGCTTTGTGTGGTGCCACGAGCACTTCAGAATCAGGGTAAACCTTTCCGAAGTACGAAATCCACTGATTGCCGCTGCGTTTCATCATCCCGGCGTTATCCAGCTCAATCCCAACGGAATACTGATTTAAGCTCGAATAGCTATTCCATGTGCTCGCGCCCGCGTGCCAGGCGATGATATTGAAAGGAACAAGCTGCGCCACCTCGCCGTTGCGTCCAATCACCAGGTGTGATGAAACCTGGCTGGACGGACTTGTCAGCCAGCTGACCGCCGCTTGAAAGCTTTGGCCTTCAGTATAGTGGATGACAATGAAGGCTTTCTCTTGCAGGGCCGCGCCATGATTGGGAGATGCCAGGAATTTGACGGGGATATTATTTTCAAGCACGAGCCGATCGCTAGCGACTTCCATCTTTTTACCACCATATTCTTGCTGAAGAGTTTTGCGTTCTCATTAGTAATATTATGCATGAGATTCGGGTTCTCCGCAACTCAAAAAACGTTGGTACAATCAACAACTATGTTAAAAGCGCTGATTTTTGACTTTGATGGTCTGATACTCGATACCGAAACGCCCGAATATAACGCCCTGAACGAAATTTACACCGAATACGGGCACAGCTTACCGATTACAACGTACGGGCGCGTGGTTGGCTCACAATATAACCCTGAATATGAACCGGTTACCCATCTGCAAGAATTAACCGGGAAAACTCTGGATGCGGATTCCTTCTGGAAGCAAGTCAACCGGCGTCGGCTTGAGATGATTGAGCAGAATCCCGTTCTCCCGGGCGTGGAAGACTATCTCCGCGAGGGCAAGGCCCTGGGGCTGAAGCTGGCGGTCGCCTCCAGTTCCACGCATGCCTGGGTGGAGGGACATCTCACCCGCTTCGGCCTTTTCCACTATTTTGACGTGGTCAGGTGCAAGGAAGATGTCCGCAACGTGAAACCCGACCCGGAACTTTTTCTTTCAGCCCTGAACGCCCTCCAGCTGCAGCCGGATGAAGCCGTCATCTTCGAGGATTCCACGCACGGCATCCTGGCTGCCCGCCGCGCTGGGATTCGGGTTGTCGCTGTCCCCAACTATGTAACGCGCCATTTGAACATCGAAGGGGAATCCCTGCGCCTTGAATCTCTGGCAGAATTATCGCTGAACGACTTGCTCAAAATATTCTAAGCTCGTTGACCGTAGGTTCGTTGTACAATGAAAATGTAGCTTGTTTAGAGCAAGGAGTGTCTTATGACTGAGAAAAATTCCCCAGTTCGCTGGCAGGCCATTGTCGCCAGGTATGCCATGCCTGACACCTGGCATAGCGTCTGGCAAATCTTAAATTCAGTTGTGCCATTTATCGCCATGTGGGCGCTGATGGTTGTCAGCTTGCGCGTCGGTTTCTGGCTGACGCTGCTGTTGGCTTTTCCCTCTGCCGGTTTTATGGTGCGGATGTTTATCATCTTCCATGACTGCTGCCACGGCTCGTTTTTCAGGGATCATCGCGCCAATGAGATTGTCGGCAGCCTGCTGGGGCTGTTGGTGATGACGCCGTTTTACCAGTGGAAACATGACCATGCCATTCACCACGCCACCGCTGGCGACCTCGACCGGCGCGGAACCGGTGATGTGCTGACGCTGACGGTGAAGGAATACCTGACGCTGCCCTGGTACAAGAAGTTTGGGTATCGCATCTTGCGTAATCCGCTGATTCTATTCACTGTTGGTTCGTTTATCGATTTTGTCATCTTGCAGCGCTTCGCTACGCCCACCGCTGGCAAACGTGAACGCACCAGCGTCGTGTGGACGAATGTGGCGTTGGCGGCCTTGGTGATCATTCTGATGCGAACGGTTGGCTGGCAGGCTTTTTTACTGGTGGAAATTCCGATTCTGCTGATCGCCACCTCGGCGGGTGTCTGGCTGTTTTATGTGCAGCATAATTTTGAAGGAACCTATTGGGCGCGCCATGATCAATGGGAATTCTTCAAGGCCAGTGTGAACGGCAGTTCTTTTTACAAATTGCCGGGAATTTTGAACTGGTTTACCGGGAATATTGGGTATCATCACATCCACCACCTTAGCCCCAAAATCCCCAATTACAAGCTGCCGGTCGCCTATAGAGAGAATCCCGTCTTCCAGATTCAGCCCCTGACCATCCCCAAAAGCCTGAAGTCGCTCGGCTACCGTCTGTGGGATGAAGAGCAGAAGATGCTGGTCGGCTTCAACGTGCTGCGCAATTACCGCTCGAAGAGCCTGTAAGCCTGCGAAAAGATATGCAACATCCCCATCCGGCATAACGGATGGGGATGTTGTTTGTGGAACGCCCTGAACCAAACCCGGGCGCGTGTTTATTTTCCCTTGTAGGCCGAGATCTTAATCTCCACGTTCAAATGATCGGCCACGTCATCGAGATCGCCCTGCCAATCTTTGTGCGGCAGGCTGGGTGGGACGAGAACCACCGCGTTCATTGAGAAAAACAATGTGCCGCTCATCGGCGCCGGGACGATGCCCGTATCCATCGATTCGATGTTGATGCCGCGTTCGGTCAGATAATGTGCCACTTTATGAACGATGCCTTCGTGATCCGCGCCGTGGACTTCGATCTGATAGGGGAGCCAGCCAACATATTTTTGTTCATAGCTCAACTCAGTTTGTTTGGTGGCAACCTGAAAGCCCAGTTCTTCCAGACTCTTGACGCCGTGTTTGAAATTCTCCGACTGTTCCTGGGGGATGGAGACCAGCATTAACATGGCAAATTCGCCGCCCAGCCGGGCCATGCGGCTTGTTTCCACGTTGCCATCGTATTTCACCAGTACCTCTGTCACCGAATCAACGATACCTACCCGGTCGGAACCGGTCAGAGTCAGAACAACATTTTTGCGCATGGAATAATCCTTTCTTGAACCGGGTTAATGAAAATTGTGGGGAATAATGATGTCTTCCCTGAAAAGTATAGCATCGAATGCTTGAACTGAATCAAAACCGGGCGGGAAATTTCCCCACCCGGCGCCGATTCTAAAAACGATTATTTCACGCCCAACGGCACGAAAGCTTTCATCGCGTCATCACCGTACAATTTGCGGTGGACAACGCTCAGGGCGCGTACCTGCTCGTAAGCGTGGTACGACGACCTTACCAGCGGATTTGATTCCACCCATTTAAAGCCCAGGCCGTAGCCGTATTCGCGCAGTTCGGTGAATTCTTCCATGGTGTAGTAGCGCGTAATCGGGTAGTGCTTCTTGCTCGGCTGCAGATACTGTCCAATGGTCAGAATGTCCACGCCCCAGCTGCGCTGGTCGCGCATCACGGCTTTCACTTCGTCCATCTCCTCGCCCAGCCCCACCATCAGGCCCGATTTCGTCAGCACTTCGGGGTCGAGTTTTTTCGCATTCGAAAGCGTGGCCGCGGCCCAATCGTAGTTATCCTGGGGTTGGATTTGCTTGAATAGGCGCGGAACCGTTTCGACGTTGTGATTCAAAATCTCCGGACGCGAATCCATCACGATTTTCAGCGCTTCGAGCGAACCCTTGAAATCAGGGATCAACACTTCGATGGAGCAGCCCGGGTGCAGTTCGCGGATGCGGCGGATGACCATCGCAAAGATCGGCGCACCGCCATCGCGGCGTTCATCGCGGTTGACCGAGGTAATCACCGCATGCTTCAGACTCATCGATTTGACCGCCTGGGCCACGCGTTCTGGCTCCAGCCAGTCCATTGCGTTGGGTTTGCCGTGTTTGATGTCACAGAACACGCATGAGCGCGTACAAACATCGCCCAGCATCAAAAAGGTGGCGGTGCCGGAGCCCCAGCATTCGCCCATATTGGGGCACATGGCCTCTTCACAGACGGTGTGCAGTGCTTTCGAGCGCATCAAAGTGTGTAGTTTTTCGTAGGTTTCGCCCGATGGCGCGCGCACTTTGATCCATTCGGGGCGGCGCAGGGGCGTGGTATTCACTTGTTCGGGAGAAACGCGGTCGCGGGTGGGAGTTGCAGTCATAAGGGGTCCAATTATTATCAATATAGTTTAAGAAATTCGATTTTAGCCTTCAACAGGTGGCGCGTCAAGCCTTGCGGACTTTAAGTCGCAGTCCTTCAATGGCCACGACCACCACTTTTTCACCGGATTCGATCGATTCTGCGCCTTCGGCCAGTTCTGCACTCCAGAGTTCGCTCTTAAGTTGAACCTGTCCGCGTGGATTGATTTGTCCCCTGGCCGTGCCCACTGCACCGATGAGCGTTTCCTGCCCCATGCGCAGCGGCGTTTTCTGCGCTTTGAGCGCAAAGCCGAGAATGATGGCGAAACTTGCGCCGATGATGAGCGCCACCACGATGACTAGTGGCACCGAGACGCGTTGGAATTCCGGCACATCCGGCGAGTTGAACAAAACCAGCGCGCCCACGATGAAAGAACCGATGCCCGCGGCTGTCAGCGCGCCGTGCGCGGTTGTTTTGATGTCCAAAATGAACAACACGAAGGCCAGCGCCAGGAAGATCGCCCCGAACCAGTTGACGGTCAGGATCCCCAGGCCATATACCGACAATATCAGCGCCACCACGCCAATAAAACCTGCCACCCAGCCGCCCGGCGCGGAGAGTTCGATCAGGATAGCCATCAGGCCGAGTGCCATCAACAGGAAGACGGTATCGGTTCTCACCAAAATATCGAGAATTTGCTCGCCGAAGTCAATCGGCAGGTCGCTGACCGTGGCGTTGGCGGTGTGCAGGGTGCGAGGGCCGGATTCCATTTGCACTTCGAAACCGTCCAGCTGTTTGAGCAGGTCATTCAGATCGCTGGCGATAAAATCCACCAGGCCCGCTTTTTTTGCTTCTTCGGCAGAGACGGCTTTGGCGCTTTCGATGCTGGCTTCAGCGAGTTTAATCGCTTCGGGCGGTCGGCGTCCGGCGGAGGTGCGAACCATTGCCTTGAGCGCTTCGTTTTCTTTGGCGCGCATCGTGGTGGTCAAGTCCTGGCCGGTTCCGCTGACCGGGCTGGCCGCGCCGATGATGGTTTCGGGAGCCATCGCTGCGGCGTGTCCCGCCAGCGTAATCAGCGCCCCGGCGGAGGCGGCCATGCCGCCGCGCGGCGAAACGTAGACGATGACCGGCACCCGGCTGGCGCGAATGTTGGAAACGATGTCTGTCATGGTGACGATAAAGCCGCCGGGTGTGTTCAGTTCGATGACCAATAATTCGGCCTGCTGCTGCTCGGCGGTTCGAATGCCGCGCGCGATATAATCCCGCATCGCCGGGGCGACATCTTCGTTAGCTTTGAGAACCAGCACACGGGGAGCAGAATCCTGCGCCGAAACGCTCGAGAAAGTTAAAAATAAAATGGTCAGAAAAACGCCCAAGGCGCGCATCAGTTTCATCAATTTTCTCCTGTTGAATATATTTATTATACGGTAAAGGAGTCGCGTGGGCGCAAGAGAGCCGAAAAACCCTGGCGATTCGGAAGAAAAAAGGCGGCCATTGGGCCGCCCTGTTTAGAATAAGCCTTCCAAATATTGTCGGGTCCGTTCCTGCTGCGGATTGGAAAAAACGTCCCGCGCCGGGCCGCTTTCGACGACTTCGCCCAGGTACATGAAAATGACGTGGTCAGCCAGGCGTTTGGCCTGGCGCAGGGTATGTGTCACGATTACCGTGGTGTACTGGCTTTTCAACTCGAGCAGCTTCTTTTCGATATGTTGTGACGAGATCGGGTCGAGCGCGGAGGTGGGCTCGTCACCGAGGATGATTTCCGGCTCAACGGCCAGGCCGCGCGCCAGGCAGAGTCGCTGCTGCTGGCCGATCGAAAGGCTGGTGGCCGGGTCGTGCAGACGTTTTTTGACCTCGTCCCACAGTCCGGCGACTTCCAGGTAGTGGCGCACGGCGTCTTTATACTCGCGCCGATCCTTTTTCATCTGGTGGATGGTCATGCCGTAGGCTACGTTTTCGTAGATGGACATCGGCAGCGGCGATGGGCGCTGAGCCAGCAGCCCAACGCACTTGCGGACTTCGGTCACGTCCACATCGCTGTCGTAGATGTTTTGATTATCCACCAGCACTTCGCCGGTGATTTTTGTGTCGCCAGTCAATTCGAGGAAACGGTTGAAACTTTTCAGCAGCGTGGTTTTTCCGCAGCCGGAAGGCCCCATAATGACCGTGATTTCCTTTTTGGGGATTTCAATATTGACGTCTTTCAACGCCTGTTGCTTGCCGTAAAAAACGTTTAGGTTGCGTACATGAATGTGTGAGTCCATTTTCATTCCCTTGATAGGGTTTCCCTATTTGATGGTGTATTTGTTCAACCGACTGGAAGCCCAGCGCGATCCAAGGCTGACGAGCAGGACGATAATCGTCAGGATGACGGCCGAGGCATAGCCGCGCTGCTGAACTTCTGGGTAAGGTGTGCTTAATTGAAAGAAGACAGCCAACGGGAGTGAGGCGGTCGGCTGCATCAACGAGGTTGGGATGCGATCAGTGTAACCCGCGGTGAACAGCACCGAGGCGGCATCGCCAATGCCACGCCCAAAAGCCAGGAGAACGGCAGTAATAATTCCGGGCAGCATCTGGCGGCTGACGACGTTCAACGCCACTTCCAGCTTGGTGGAGCCGAGGGCAAGGGCGGCATGTTCCAGGTCCGTTGGCATGCGGCGGATGACTTCGTCCATGGCGCGCACCATAATCGGGAGTTCGATCAGCGCTAGCACGATGATGCCCGCCAGTAACGAGGCGCGTAATCCCAGCGCGAGCATGAAAATAAATCCAAATGCGCCGTAGACGATGGACGGAATACCCCATAACACATCCAGGGACAGGCGCACATATTTGCCCCAATCGGAATTTTCCAGGTAGGTTTGCAGATACAGCGCAATCGGCAGGCTGACCAGCAGGGCCAGAAAAGTGCCGCCGCTGGCAAGGTAAGCGGAGCCGATGATCGCATTCAGTACGCCGCCCTCTTTTCCCATGTAAAAACCGCCCTTGGGCGTTTTGGTGACCATGTCCCAGTTGAGGGCGGGCAGGCCTTTGCTGATGACCGTCCACAGGATCAGGCCCAGGCAGCCAGCCACGATGATGAACGAAATCAGCATCAGACTTTTCATAAATGCTTCAACGATGTGACGTCTTCGCCAGCGTTTTTTCATGCCTGTCTCCTTTCCAATACGCGTTGGAGCACCAGGGTGGAGAGAATGTTGAAAACCAGGATTACGACCAGTAAAACCAGTGCGGCGCACAACAGCGCCGCATCGTACAGCGGGATGGACATCATATCGCCGTAGTTGTTGGCGATCAGGGCCGGGAGCGGATAGGCCGCATCAAAAATGGAATGCGGTACCTTGGGCACATTGCCAACCACCATCAACACGGCGATCGTTTCACCGACCGCGCGCGAGGCCCCGAGCACAATTCCAGCCACAATACCTGGCAGCACCCGTGGGATGACCACATAGCGAATGGTTTCCCACTGTGTCGCGCCGATCGCCAGCGAGGCGTGCCGCAGGTCGCTCGGGACTGTGCTGAAAACTTCGTAAACGACCGAAATGACCAGCGGCGCAATCATCACCGCGATGACAATCCCGGCGGAAAGGATGCTGAATCCGGTCGGCTGGTTGACGGCAAAGATCGGGATGCTGTTAAGCCACTGTTTCGAAAATGGCGCGACGACTTTATCCACGAACGGCACGATTGCCAGCAGCCCCCAAACCCCATACACCACCGGTGGGATGGCCGCCAGCAAATCCAGCACCGGTTTGGCAATTGAACGCGTCAGGGCGTGGGCATATTCCGATAAATACAGCGCCACCAGCAGGCAGGGCGGCACCGATAGGCAGACTCCCACCGTTGTCACCCAAAAGGTTCCCGTAATAAACGGCCAGAAACCAAATACCCCATTGTTCGGTTTCCAGGTAGCGCCCAGGAACAGGTCTTTCAGCGGATAAGTGCTCAAAATGGGCCACGAGCGCACAAAAAGCCCGATGGTTACCACCGAAATCAGGAAAAGCGGCAGAACTGTGATGACAAGGAAGGTTTTTCGGGCGGTTTGGTCACGCCAGTTTCGGACAGCGCCAGAAGGCCGGGGCTGCCGACCTTCTGCCTGGAGATTGGATTGAGTGGAAAACGGTTTTTTTGTCTGGTTCATTTGATCTTTGCCAAAGATTCAGCCTGTTGCTCAGGCGTCAGCGGGACATACCCGGCCTGACCAAGATATTGCTGACCATCCGTCAAAATCCATGCGATGAACGCTTGCACGAGTCCCGACGGTTTCCCTTTTGTGACCAGGTTTTCAAAGCGCGCGGGGGGTGATGGATATTTGCTGCTGGCCACTGCGCTGACAGCTTCATCCTTATTCTTGAAATATTCGTCAGCATCCGCCAGACCGTTTTTGTTGATATCAACTGCGGGAACGATGGCGCCCGGAACGATTCCGCCGCTGCCCAGGTCGAAGACGCTATTCAGATTGCTGAAACCGATTCCCATCGGATCTTTGATGACGGTATCAACCAGCGCCGGTTCGCCATTGACGCCGATTCCCTTCAGGTCATCCTGCACTTTTCCGCCAGAGAATTTGGCCCACATTTCGCCAGCGCCGCAAGAATCAGAGCGGGTGTAAACGTTGATTTCATCCGTAATCTCTGGTTTTCCAACCACTTCGCCCCAGGTCTTGATTTCGCCGGTGATGAAAATTTTATTGAACATTTCCTGGCTGATGCCTTTGGCGACAATATCCGCCAGAACCGGATTCTCCGCGCTGATGATGGGAAAAACCGCATCCTTGGTGACGGCGACCCAGTACGCGCCCTGCGAGATTTCCTCATCTTTGATGGCGCGTGAGACCATGCCGATATCGACCGCACCGGCGAGAGCGTCAGTCATGCCTTTTCCCGCGCCGCCACCCTGGACGTCAAACTGCACATCCGGGTGGATTTTCTGGAATTCTTCCGCCCAAACCGTCATCATGGGATAAAGGGCAAACGCACCGGAAACGCCGATGGTTCCCTTGAGCGGCTCAACCGCCGGAGCGGACTCCGCTTCGGCGGGGGATACGTTCTCAGCTGGGGAGGCGCAAGCGCTCAAAAGCAGGGAGAACGCCACGAGTGTTGTTATGAAAAACAAGGTAAATTTTTGCATTACTGATCTCCAAATTGAGTGAATATTCTATAAAGTCTATAGTAATAATAGAGTATTATGCCAAGAAAATACGCCCTTTTCAAGGCGCGTTTCAGTTCAAGGAGTGGTTTTTCCAAGCATTTGCCGGACGGCGTCTTGCCTTTTTGTTACGTCAGACAGGCTGGTGTGATCGAGAATGTCACTGATAGCGTTGCGCACATCTCCCATCACCAAGCGCAGGCCGCAGGTTTGTTCGTCGGGACAGCCACAGGACTCATACGACATCTGGCTGACGCATTTGATGGGCGCCAGCGGTCCATCCAGCACGCGAAAAACCTGTCCCAGGGTGATTTCAGCGGGTGGTTTGGCCAGATAATACCCGCCACCGATGCCCATTTTGCTATGAAGCAGTCCGGCATTTTTGAGCGTCAGCAATATCTGTTCCAGATACTTTGTCGGGATTTTCTCGCGCTCAGAAATTTCCTTAATCTGCACGACAGGCAGGGATGCACCGGGCTGGGGTGTCCCCGCCAGGATAATCATTGCCCTGAGACCATATTCGCCACGTTTGGAAAGTCGCATGTTCTACCTTTTGTTTGAATAAAGTCTACTAAAACGCTAGGCCTTATCGACTAAGTGTAGTCTTAATTCTCTGTTCTGTCAATATTCAGCTACTGAATATTGACAACTGAATATGAATTTTGTTTCTGGGATAGGGCAACAAGTCGGAAGGAGAAAAAGCAACTC
>CAILYI010000280.1 GCA_903838415.1 uncultured Anaerolineae bacterium
GGTTTTGGTCTACTGCATCAGTTGTTAAGGTTCAAGCGCTCAGGTGGCGCTTAGTTTCGCATTTCTAAAGTCAAGTTACTGAAGTACCCGTATTATATTAAATTTCGCGCAAATTGAGGAGAGTGCGATTTTGGATGAGTTTTATCGCATCCTTTTTGCACTGGAGCCAAATATTACCAATTTCGGAACGACCACCCCAAACCCTGGCTTTCCTTTTTTCTGCCGAGCCGCGCTTAATGCTCGTGATCTGCCGCGGAAAAATTTTCAGCGCCGGGTAATTTCCCGGCCAGATTCTGGGGCTTGTGGATCATGACCGGCAGGCATTGCGGGCAGAGGTGATAGGTTTCATCGCGATAATCGATGGTCAACAGCGGGATTTCTTGCGAAGTCCGCCCACAGTTCAGGCACATTTTGTCAGACATAATTTTCTCCTTGAAGATGATATGCCATCAATATAGCATCTTTTCAAAATTGAGGCTGTGACAAATGTCGCATTGCACAGTACTTTTGTTGAAAACTGACCTAAAAAGTGCCCTTGAGCATGCCACCGTCAACCGGAAGCATGACTCCCGTCAGATACGAGGCGACTGGCGAAACGAGGAAAGCCGCCACATTGGCGAATTCTTCAGGCGTGGCCATACGCCCAAAGGAGCTTTCCTGAGCCTGCCTGGCAATTTCGGCATCGACGGTGCTGCCGTTATTTTTGGCGCGGACGGCCATCAATTCAACCACACGCTCGGTCTCCGTCCAGGCCGGCAGAATGGAATTGAAGCGGATGCCATCTTTACCGAGTTCCAGCGCCAGGGATTTGGTCAAACCCACCGTGGCGGCGCGGATGGAGTTGGAGAGCACCAGGTTGGGGATGGGTTGTTTGACGGAGTAGGAGGTCACCGTCAGCACGCTGGCCGAATCAGATTGGCGCAGAAATGGCAGCGCAGCCTTGATCAGGCGCACATTGCTCATAAAAGACAGGTCAATGGCTTTTTGCCAGGTGGCATCGTCAAAAAGCTCAAAAGGACCCGGCGGCGGCCCGCCAGCGTTACAGATGAGAATGTCCAACCCACCCAAAGTATCCGCGGCACCGCGAACCAATTTTTCAATCGCGGATGGGTCGCTGATATCCCCATCGATGCCGTAGATGGGGGTGCGGGTTTCGCTGGAGAGTTTGAGCACGGCAGTTTGAACGCGGGCTTGATCCCGGCCGTTGATAACGACCAGCGCCCCTTCAAGAGACAAGGCGCGGGCAGTGGCATAGCCCAATCCGCGCGTGGCGCCGGTGACGAGAATACGTTTATTTTTGAGCTGTAAATCCATATTCCTCCTGCAGGGGCAGGGCTGATCCCTGCCTGTAAACGGACAAACCTGTGAGTTTGCCCCTACGAAAACATTTCGATTTTCTGTTCAATGACATCCCCATCCGTCCAATTTGCATCGACCCAGCGCATGACCGTCTGCATCGCCGCGACCAAATGAGCCTGATCGTTTCCAATCAGGGCGCAGCCAATGACGGTTTGCTGCCAAGCATCCTGCAAATCCATCTCAGCCACGGACAGGTTGAATTCGTGCCGCAAACGCGCCATGATTGGCTTGATGCGTCCGCGTTTCTCTTTGAGCGAGGCGCAGCCGGGTAGATGCAAATGAATGGTGAGGGTGGCGAGCATCATTTAATAATTGATGAGTAATTCGCGATTTGTGAGCTGTCCGGTTGGACATATTAGGGTTGATAGACTAGAATCGCAAGAATGGATACCGAAACCGCCTACAACCTCGCTCTTGACTATCTTTATAGTTTTGTCGATTATAGCCTGAAACACTCTTCAGAACTTGCCAAAGCCGATTTTAACCTGGGACGCATGCGCGACTTGATGACCGCGCTGGGCAATCCGCAGGACACCTATCCAAGCATGCATGTGGCCGGGACGAAGGGCAAAGGCTCCACCTCGGCTTTGTGCGCCTCGGCGCTGCAGGCAGCCGGTTACAAAGTTGGTCTGTATACTTCGCCTCACTTGCAGGAATACGGTGAGCGCATCCAGATCAATGGAGAACCCGTCAGCCATGTTGAATTGATCGAATTGATTGAGCTGGTTAAACCGGCCGTGGCAAAAATCCCACTGCTGACCACTTTTGAAATTACCACGGCGCTGGCCTTTGTACATTTTGCCCAGCAAAAAGTGGATGTCGCCGTCATCGAAGTGGGGCTGGGCGGACGGCTGGATGCCACCAACATTCTCACGCCGCGCGTATCGGTCATCACGTCGCTTTCTTACGATCACACCGCCGTGCTGGGCAACACCCTGACGCTGATCGCCGGGGAAAAGGCCGGGATTATCAAACCGGGCATCCCGGTGGTTTCATCGCCACAGAAGGCTGAGTCGCTCAAGGTGCTGGAAAATGTTTCGGCGGAACGAGGCTGCGAGCTGACCCTGATCGGGCGGGATGTGCGCTATAAAACCGGACAACATTCACTGGATGGACAGGAATTCAGCATTAATCAGGCTGAATTCAGCATTCCGCTGCTCGGAACGCATCAGGTGGAAAATGCGGTGACGGCTTATGCCGCGCTCCAGAAGAGCGGATTCAACCTATCAGATGAGATTATCGCGCAAGGCTTTGCGGAAGTCCGCTGGCCGTGCAGATTTGAAATTGCCAGCCGCGAACCAACCGTCATTTTTGACTCAGCCCACAACGAAGACGCGTTTCTGCGGCTGACGCAAACGCTGGAAACGTATTTCCCGGGCCGCAAAGTGGTACTGATTCTGGGAATTTCGGAAGACAAGCACCTGACAGCCATGCTCAACGCGATCAAACCGCTGATCGACAGGCTGATCGTGACTCGCGCTGATCACCCGCGGGCGCTTGAGCCGGAGAAAATCGTCGAAACGGCGAAACAGGTTGGGGTGGAGGTTGAGTCCGCCGCACCCGTCGAAACGGCGTTGAATCGAGCCCTGGAAATCGCACAAAATAATGGTAGTATTGTCCTATCAGCGGGCAGTATGTTTGTCACCGCAGAAGTAAAAGCGGCCTGGCAAAAGAAAGTAGCGAAATAATGACAGAGAAGCGGAACATGCCACAAGACGATTGGAACGAAGAAGAAGACGAGGTTTTCAATACGGCCATCTCGCAGCGGACAGAAGAACTGTACCGGGTGCCGAATCATGAAGTGGATGCAAACGGCATTTTCGAGGCACTAGTGCTGCCGATGCGCGACCTGGTGGTGTTCCCGCACATGGTTTCGCCGGTGTTTGTGGATAACGAAGCCGCGATTTTGACTTTGCAAACCGCCCATGAGCGCAATCAAACCGTGATTGGGCTGACGCAAAAAGACCCTGAGAAGGAATCGCCCAAAGCGATTGATTTCCTGCCAATTGGGGTGGAAATGGCCGTGGGCCGACTGCTGACCATGCCTGACGGCAACAGTTCGGGACTGGTGCAGGGCCGGCGGCGCGTGGAAGTTTTGGAGTTCACGCGGTTTGCGCCCTACATCAAAGTGAAGGCGCAGGTTGTTCCCGAAACGGAAAAAGCTGATAAGCAGTCGCAGGCGCTGATGCGTTCAGCGCTGAGTCAGTTTGACCGCTGCGTGCAGCTGAATCGCTCCATCCCGGAAGAAGCCCATTTATTTGCGCTGAATATCGCCGAACCGGGCTGGCTGGCGGATATGATTGCCACGTCGATTTCGGTGTCGTTTGACGAACGCCAGAAACTGCTGCTGATGCCTGATCCCAAGGCGCGGCTGGAGCGTGTCAACGAACTGCTGGCGGCTGAAGTGGATGTGTTGGAGCTGGAAGAAGACATCCACACCCGCGTACAAAATGAAGTGGATAAGAGTCAGCGCGAATTCTACCTGCGCGAACAGCTGAAAGCCATCCAGACCGAACTTGGTGAAGGCGACATCTGGACTCGCGATGTGAGCGAACTGCGCGAAAAGGTCGAAAAAGCTAAACTCCCCGAAGAAGCGCGCAAAACGGCATTAAAAGAAATCGAGCGGCTCGGACAGATGCCACCGATGGCGCCCGAAGTGGGCATCATCCGCAGCTATATTGAGTGGATTCTCGACCTGCCGTGGTCGGTCTTCACTGATGACAATCTGGATGTGCGTCACGCCGCCGATTTGCTGGATCGTGACCATTACGGTCTGCAAAAAGCCAAGGATCGCATCCTCGAATATATTGCGGTACGGTCACTGAAGCCCAAGAAGGAACGACAGCCGATTCTGTGCTTTGTCGGCCCACCCGGCACGGGCAAAACCTCGCTGGGACGTTCGATCGCCGAGGCGCTGGGACGCAAGTTCGTGCGCGTCTCGCTGGGCGGCGTACGCGACGAGGCTGAAATCCGCGGGCACCGGCGAACGTATATCGGCGCCCTGCCCGGTCGCGTCATCCAAACGATGAAACGCGCCGGGAGCGGCAATCCGCTCTTTATGCTGGATGAAATCGACAAATTGGGCAATGACTTCCGCGGCGACCCTTCGTCGGCGCTGCTGGAAGTGCTCGACCCGGAACAGAACAACTCGTTCAGCGATCATTATCTCGAAATCGCTTTCGACCTGTCGAAGGTGATGTTTGTGACAACCGCCAACACCCTCGGCACCATCCCTGAAGCGCTGCTCGACCGGTTGGAAGTGATTGAGTTCCCCGGCTACATCGAAGAAGAAAAGATGACGATCGCCGATCGTTTCCTGATTCCACGTCAGATGGACGAAAACGGGATGCACGACACCAATCTGCGCTTCTCCGAAGCCGGGCTTCAACGCATCATCCGCGAATATACCTACGAGGCCGGCGTGCGCAACCTGGAGCGCGAAATCGGGCGCGTCATCCGTAAGGCGGCGCGGCTCAAAGCTGAAAAACGCGAATATCCGATCATCATCACGCCCAACCTGGTGGAAAAGTTCCTTGGCCCGCCGCAATACCTGCGCACCGAGGCCGAACGCCGCGATGAAATTGGCGTAGCCACCTCCCTGGCCTGGACGGAAAACGGCGGCGAGATCATGAACATCGAAGTAGCTGTCCTGGAAGGCAAAGGCGGGCTGCAAATGACCGGCCAGATCGGCGACGTTATGCAAGAATCGGGCCAGGCCGCGCTGACTTACATCAAATCACGCGCCGACTTGTTTGGAATTGAACCGGACGTGTTTGAACGGATGGACATCCACGTGCACATGCCCGAAGGCGCCATCCCCAAGGACGGCCCCAGCGCCGGAATCACCCTGGCATGCGCCATCCTTTCCGCACTGACGGGACGTCCCATCTACCGCGAAGTGGCCATGACCGGCGAAATCACGCTGCGCGGACGGGTGTTGCCGATCGGCGGCGTGCGCGAAAAAATGCTGGCCGCCCATCGCGCCGGGCTAAAAATCGTCCTGCTGCCGCTAAAGAACCTGAAAGACCTGGTGGATGTGCCCAAACGGGTGCGCACCGATTTGAAAATTATCCCGGTGGAACACATGGATCAGGTGCTGGAAGTGGCGCTCTACCCCGAGCCCATCCAGCCGCCACCCCGGCCGCGCAAACGTCCCGAAGAGCTACAGTCTCAGGACGGCGAAGAAGAATAAGATTATCGGAACACCAAGAAGTAAAAAGTGTAAAACCTGCAGGCCGCTTTTTACTTCTTTCTTGTCACCCATCCTTTGAAGGCGGAGCGGCATGTCAATCTCGTTGAAAGGCAAAGTAATCCTGATCACAGGCGCCTCATCCGGCTTTGGCGCAGACGCGGCACGCCTGTTCGCCGCGGAAGGCGCCTCAGTGGTGCTGGCAGCGCGTCGGATTGACAAAATGCAAGCCGAGGTCAAAAGCATCCAGGCCGCGGGCGGTCAGGCCATGGCCACCCCGGTCGATATCAACAACAGTGCCGACATCGAAAACATGGTCCGCAGCGTCATCGAAAACTACGGACGAATTGACATCCTGTTCAACAACGCCGGATTCGGGCGATTGGATTGGTTCGACCGGCTGAATATCGAACGCGACGTTCACACCCAAATCAGCGTCAACCTGACCGGACTGATGGAAGTCACACAGGCCATCCTACCGCACATGATCGCCCAGGGCAACGGCCACATCATCAACATGTCATCCGTTGCAGGCTGGATCGCCGCGCCCATGTATACCGTTTACGCGGCGACGAAATTTGGCGTGCGCGGATTTACAGACGCCCTGCGCCGCGAAATGAGCCTGCACGGCATCCAGGTTTCCGGCATCTACCCGGGACCGGCCGTTACAGAATTTGGGCAGCATACCGGCGAAAGCGTGCTCAAGGGCACCTTCCAGGCTCCGGCGTGGACTTACATGACTTCCGAATACGTTGCCCGGCGCGTTGTGGAACTGGCCAAAAATCCCCGACGCGCGCTGATCATTCCCTGGTGGTTTCGCCCGGTGCTGTGGCTTGATTACAACTTCCCCGGCATTGTCGATTGGATCGTCACCCAATTTTTTGTCAAAAAATATCGAAAAATTTAACCATTGGAGTTTTTTATGACCCACCCTCGCTTCGAAAAGTTATCCAACAGCCTGGCTGCAAACAATCTGGATGCCGTCGTCCTCAACCCCGGCCCAACCCTTACCTACATGACAGGTTTGCATTTCCACCTGATGGAACGTCCGGTCGTCGTGCTCTACGCGCCGGGACGGGATCCGGTCATCGTTTTACCGGAATTGGAATTCGCAAAGGTAAGCAACCTGTCCTACAAAGTGCAGGCCTTCACCTACCCCGAGAACCCCGCGGAATGGGTCAAAGCCTTCCAAAAAGGCGCCGAAGCGCTGGGTCTGGATGGGAAAAAGATCGGCGTGGAACCACGCGCCCTGCGGATTTTGGAATACCGCTATCTGGAACAAGCCGCGCCAAAAGCCAGCTTCCCCGATGCCTCGGCCGCACTGGCGGCGCTGCGCATCCGTAAAGACGCCGATGAAATCGTCAAAATGCGCAAAGCGGTGAAAATCGCGCAGGATGGTTTGGAAGCAACCCTTCCATTCATCAAAATTGGCATGAGCGAGGCGGAAATCTCCAACGAGCTGGTCATTCAACTCCTGCGCCACGGCTCCCAGCCGGAACTGCCCTTCGCCCCGATTGTCTCCGGCGGCCCAAACAGCGCCAATCCACACGCCGCCCCCTCCGAGCGAAAACTGCAGGCCGGGGATATGCTGGTTGTCGATTGGGGCGCCACTTACGATGGCTATATCTCTGACCTGACGCGCACCTTTGCAGTCGGCGAAGTAAACGAGGAGAGCCGGAAAATCCACCAGATCGTGCAGGAAGCCAACATCGCCGGGCGCGCTGCCGGGAAAGTCGGAGGGACCTGCGCCGCAGTGGATATTGCCGCCCGCGGCGTGATCGAAAAGGCCGGATACGGCCCTTACTTCCGGCATCGCACCGGTCACGGCATCGGCATGGAAGGCCACGAAGATCCCTACATGCGCGGAGATAATCTCCAGCTGCTCGAAACCGGCATGACTTACACCGTGGAACCTGGAATTTACTTACTGGGTCAGGTGGGCGTGCGCATTGAAGATAACATGGTGATCACCGAAAATGGCGCCGAAAGCATGAGCGACATGGAACGGGGTATTCGCGTGGTTGGAGCCTAGCGGATTACGGGAAAGCAGCGCTGATGTCCACCTACTGCGAATACTGCAATACCCACCCTGAAGATTTCTACAATCACACCTATCACAACAGCCAGTATGGATTCCCGCTCGAAGAGGATAATCTCCTCTTCGAGCGCTTGATTCTCGAAATCAACCAGGCCGGTCTCTCGTGGATCACGATTCTCAAGAAAGCGGATAATTTCCGCCACGCTTACGCGCGATTCGACATCGAAACGGTGGCAAACTTTGGGGAAGCGGATCGGGCGCGTCTTCTGGGAGACGCCGGGATCATCCGAAACCGGTTAAAGGTCAACGCGGCGATCGAAAACGCCCGTCGCATCCGGCAAATTCAAATGGAAGTGGGCTCATTCCAAAACTGGCTGGACGCACATCATCCGCTAAGCAAGGACGAATGGACGAAATTGTTCAAGAAAACGTTCGTGTTTACTGGCGGCGAAATCGTCAACGAGTTTTTGATGTCCACCGGCTATTTGCCCGGCGCACATGACGAAACCTGCCCGGTGTTTGCCATCATCCAGCAACAAAATCCTCCCTGGCTGCGCCCAACCCGATAATCTGGGCCGCTTTGTCATCACACCGTCCCGAAGGTTGAAAAACCTTCGGGACGGTGTTTTCTATGCCGCTTTCAGAACCGGCAGAGCAATTGTGATGGTTGTGCCCTGACCCAATTCGCTTGTGACGGAAATCTGGCCCTGGTGCAATTCGACCAGGGCTTTGGATATCGCCAGCCCCAGGCCGGACCCATCCTTAACCCGGCTGGAGGTTTGTTTGCCGCGATAGAAGCGATCGAAAACGTAGGGTAAGTCAGCGGGCGGAATCCCGGAGCCGTCATCCTGGATCGAAAGTCGGACCATATTATCCGACGAATTCGCCGAAAGACGGATGGAACCGCCCGAGGGCGTATGCTTAAGGCTGTTATCCAGCAAATTGGCGAGTACCTGCCCGATGCGTTCCACATCCACATTGATGAGGGGCAAATCAGGGACAGGTTCGAGCCGGATGGTCACGCCCTTTTCAGCTGCGCGGACGGCATAAGCCGAGGCGGAACGCTCCAGAATCGCAACCGGATTGACCGGGCTGCGCTGCAGGGATAATTCTCCAGATTCTGACAGCGAAATGGTGCGCAAGTCATCCACTAGACGCGAAAGATGCTTGGCTTCATCATAAATAATATCCAGAGTTTCAGGCGTGGCGGGCAAAACACCTTCGCTCATCGCTTCGGTATGCCCAAGGATGATACTTAACGGATTGCGCAATTCGTGCGCAATGTCCGCCGTCATCTGGCGGCGCAGGTCGCGGGAGCGTTTGAGACTGACCGTCATCGCATTGAACGACTCGGCCAGCGCGCCAATTTCGTCGCGGGTTGAAATTACCACTTGTTTTTCCAAATCACCTTGCGCGATCGATTGGGTGGCCGAATTTAGCTCACGCAGCGGGCGGATAATGTTGCGGGCCATCAGCCAGCCAAACAGCAACGCAAGAACGGTGACGGCAATCCCTCCAAATAACAGGCTGGAATTGATGCGGTGGATATTTTCAGCGGCCACCTCCGTCATATTTTTGGGCGGGCGCATCGGAATCAGGTAGGCCACAGTCTTGTTCCCAACGGTAATGGGAAAACCGAGATTTATCAGGTCAGGGGAAGGTGTCCCGGGCGGCAGCCGCTTCACCAGTGAAAGCAGGATATTCCCGGCCTGGTCAATCACCAGATATTCTTTGGCCTGCCCGCTCTGGGCTTTTTGACTGGCAGTTTCGAGCAAAGCACCGGCGCCGGTGAAATTGCCGTTGTCACCATAATATTTCACCAGGTTATCGATTAAATCCTTATATTGGGCTTCGTTGGCAAAGCGGTTAAACTCCCGGCTGCTGATTCGTCCCGCCAATAGCGCGATGATAACAATGCCTGAAACGCTCATCACCCAAAAGGCCAGGATCAATTTAAGCAGGATGGAGCGGCGAATGGTCATCATTTAGTCAGCCTTCCGGACCGGGTTGAAGCGGTAGCCCACGCCATAAATGGTCTCAATGTAAATGGGATTATGCGGATCAGCTTCAATCTTGGCTCGCAAATTCTTGATATGGACATCGATCGAGCGCTCAATCCCCTCAAAAGCCACACCCTGGACGAAATCGAGCAGCTGCAGGCGGCTCAACGTCCGCCCGGCGGAGGAGACCAGCGCCGCCAGCAAATCAAACTCCGAGCGTGTCAGCGAGACGGGCTGACCAGCCACCGTGACAAGATAAGCGTCACGATCCATGACCACCTCGCCAGCTTCCAAAATATTGCTGGGGGGCTGACTTTTCCCCATCCGGCGCAGCACCGTCCGCACGCGGGCCGTCAGCTCGCGCAGGCTGAAGGGTTTGGTAATGTAATCATCCGCGCCAAGCTCCAGGCCGACAATCTTGTCACTTTCTTCCAGGCGGGCTGTGAGCAGAATGATCGGTTCCTGGTGATCTTTGGAATAGATGCGGATAAATTCGTGCCCGTCCATCTCGGGCATCATGATATCAAGGATGATTAAATCTGGATGTTCGCGCGTTGCCACGGAAAGCGCATCTTTGCCATTGGCGGCAGTCACCACCCGGAAGCCCTCCTGAGTCAGGTACGCTTCCAGCAAAGTTCTGATTCGTTCTTCATCATCAACGACAAGAATACATTTCGTCATGTGTTTAATTCCTCGGTGAAATTGTAAACGACAACCCGGCTGGATGGTGAACCAAAGCCGGTTTATTCAGAACGCAGGGCTTCCATGGGATGCAGATTGGCCGCGCGAAAAGCCGGGTAGATGCCAAAGAACAACCCGATCGCCACGGCAAAGAAAAACGATAACATGATCGAGGAAGCCGTCACCTGGGCGGTAATCAGTCCCAGCGCCGTGACGACCCAGGCAATCGCTACGCCCAAAATAATCCCGATCACGCCGCCGCTGATGCTGAGAGTCATCGTCTCAACCAAAAACTGGAACAAAATATGATCTTTGCGCGCGCCGACCGCTTTGCGCAGGCCAATTTCGCGCGTCCGTTCGCTGACGGAGACCAGCGTAATATTCATAATCCCGATGCCGCCCACCAGCAGCGACAACGCCGCAATCGCTCCCAGGAAAGTCGTCAGCGTGGAGGTGACACTGGTCAGGGTGGAAAGTAACTCGGCCTGATTGGAAATGCGGAAGTCATCTTCAGCGGTCGCCGCCAGGTGATGCTGATGGCGCATGACAAACGTAATTTGCGCTGAAACAGAATCGACAGTATCGGCGGAACTGGCCGAGACGGCAATCGCATTGACGATTTTTTCACCGTTCTGGATGGCGTTGGCGCCAAATAGCTTGCTATAACCGGTCTCCAGCGGAATAAAAACGATGTCATCCTGGTTATCAAACCCGGTGGAGCCTTTTGATTTGAGCAGTCCGACCACGGTAAAGGTCACATTATTGATTTTTATGGCCTGCCCGATTGCGGATGAATCAGGGAAGAGGTCTGAGGCAGTTGTCGCGCCGATCACTGCCACCTGGCTCTTTTTGCTGCGATCGTTGGCCGTGATGCCGCGGCCCAGTTCAATTTCATAGGTATGGACTTTGAGATAATCTTCGGTAATGCCGGTGATCGAGGTTTGTGAACTTTGGGTGCCCTGGATAATGGTATAGCGCGCCTGGTAAGCCGGGGCAATTCCGGCCACATCGGTCAATGTTTTCGCGAGCGACTGGTAATCCTTGTACGTCAAATAAGTGGAGGCCGTTTGCGCGCCCGCCGCCGGGCGTTGGGAACGTCCCGCCTGGATGTTCAAAAGATTCGAGCCATTGCCTTCAATGCGGCTGGTGATGCTGCTGGTAGCGCCGTTGCCTATCGCCATCAGCGCCACCACAGCGGCCACACCGATGACGATCCCAAGGATGGTGAGCTCCGAACGCAGCTTATTGGCCTTCAATCCGCGTATAGCGGTCAGTATATTCTGTGAAATTAACATAACGACCTCCTAAACCAGACAAGCCAGAACGCATGTTGAGCTTATCAAAACACGGGTAAATTTTCTTTCTTTTTACCTGAGCATCCAATTTGAAAGGTGCCATGTCGCCACGGATTTCGCGGATCACGCGGAAAACGGAAAGCCCTTACCGGTGGTCTCTTCCCAAGCGGCATTGAGTCTCTTCCCAAGCGGCATTGGGTCTCTTCCCAAGAGGCAACGAGTCTCTTCCCAAGAGGCAACGAGTCTCTTCCCAAGAGGCAACGAGTCTCTTCCCAAGAGGCAACGAGTCTCTTCCCAAGAGGCTGATAACTTCTTACTAAGAACTTGCCCTATATCTCGGCGTCCGGTCGCGGGGTTCCGGCTTTGAGAGGCGTCGCATTCTGCGTATCCGAGACGATATGACCATCCGCAATGCGGATGATGCGATCGGTATGGCGGGCGATAAACGAGTCGTGCGTCACCATGATGATCGTTTGACCAAAGTCGCGGTGTAGGGTTTGAAACAAATCCATAATCTCGGCACCGGTTTTACTGTCGAGCGCGCCGGTGGGTTCATCGGCGATCAGGATGGCCGGGTCATTGACCAGTGCCCGCGCAATCGCCACGCGCTGCTGCTGTCCGCCGGAAAGCTCGGACGGATGATGCTTCACCCGCCCTTTCAACCCGACCGTCTCCAGCGTTTGCAAGGCTTTTTCGCGGCTGGCGCGGGAACTCATCCCGGTGTAGCTGAGCGGGAGCAGGACGTTCTCAAGGGCGCTGGTACGCGCCAACAGGTTGAACTGCTGAAAGACGAAACCAATTTTCCGGCTGCGAACTTGCGCCAGTTGGGCGTCGTTCATCTTTTCCACCGGACTGTCGTCCAGGATGTAGGAGCCGGAGGTGGGAACATCCAGGCAGCCCACGATCGACATCAGCGTGCTTTTTCCAGAGCCGGAAGGGCCCATGATGGCGATCATCTCGCCTTTTACAATGGAGAATGTGACATCCTCCAGGGCTAGGACTTCGTTTTCGCCCATTGCGAAGACTTTGGTCAACTGTTCAATTTGGATCATCGGAGGTGTTCCCATCATGTTAGCCACCGGGAGGCCCTCCCACACCGGGGATCGGAATTCCGCCGCCCTGGTTGGCGCTGTTGCTTTTGCTGGAACTGGCGCTGCCACTGGATGCGCCAAGCTGAACCTGGTCGCCTTCCTTGATTTCATTGGTGGTCGTGATCGTCACCAGGGTATCCGCCAGGTCGCCGCTTTCGACGGTGACGCGCTGCGTGCTGCCGTCAGCTTTTACCAGCAGGACGTACTCACCCTGCGCATCCGACTGAATCGCGCTGACTGGAACCGCCAGCCTGGTCTGTGGTTCGCCGGTCGTAATCGCCACATTCACGGTGGCCCCAAACAGGATGGGTTGATCGGTCGAATCAACTGAAACGATCACGGTGTATTTGACCAGTCCGTTCACGGTTGAACCAATCCTGTTAATCCTGGCTACTTTTCCGGTTAGCACTTCGCCGGGCAGCGAATCCATGCTGATTTCGGCGGGATCGCCCACGGAAACGCTGGAAATGGTCGTTTCATCCACCAGGGTCTCCACCTTGAGCGTATTCTGATCGACAAGTTCCACCGCTGATTCACCGCTCGTGGCCGAGTTGCCCACCCCGGCTTGAACGGAAAGCACCTCGCCATCAAAGGGAGCGATGATAAACATGGTGTTGACCTTGGCCTGCGCCGCGGTCACTTTGGACTCAGCCGCCGCCACCTTCAACGGATCCGCGCCGTTCTTGACGTTATCCCGGGTGCGTTTGGCATCTTCCAACGCCGCATTGGCAACTTCCAGGTTGGCGCGCGCTTCTTCATAATCCGCCGCGGTCGCCTGGGCAGTCAAATAATTTAACGTCGCTTTCAAGGTAATCAGGTTCAGCTGCGCATTCGTCATGGCGAGGATGGCCTGCGTCTTTTGAGTATCGCCGTCAAAATGGCTTTGAACTTCCTTGTATCTTCTGGCGGCAAGGGTCAACGTTTTTTCAGCCTCCAGGATTTGAGCTTCAATATTATTGATGTAAGCATCCGAGGCGCGCTGATAATCGAGCGCATCCAAATTGTTTTGGGCCTCTTCCACATTCTTCCTGGCGGTGATGACGGCTAATTGAGCCTGCGCAAACGATGTCGTGGAATCGAGCATATCCTGTAAATCGCGCTGGGCCGTCGACAATTCGGATTGCCCGGTGGCGATATCAGACTCGACCGAATCCATTCTCAAGCCCGCCAAAACGTCGTTCATCTTGACCTTATCCCCCACCTGCACATTGACGGTTTCGACAACGCCGCTCGTCCCCCACTTCAAGGTCGCCAGCTTATCAGCGCTCAAATTTCCTGAAGTTTCGACCTTATCCGTCAGCGTCACAGATGAAACCTGGCCGACGCCGCCGGTAATGGCTGCATTGGCTGATGAACAGCCCGTCAAGACCAGGGCAATCGCCAGGATACCGATAAATGGCGCAAACAGGATTGATTTATTTTGAGACATGGCTTTTCCTCTTCATCTACGAGTAATTTCGATGCAACCGTTCAGCCCCATTCACCGTCAAATTTTCAAAAAAAACCTTTGAACTTGAATTCCGGTACGTCTGACTTCCTGAAAACGGGCTGCTTTCTTAAAAACTTGGCGTCTGGGCGGTTTTCCTTGGCATCTTGGCGATAAAAGCACGCCCCACGAACGGTTACATTTCATTTTCTATTATAGGAATTGGCCGGAAATTCGGGTGTGATTCTTGTATGGAAATTGTGTAGAAATTATATGGAGCAATCCCGCGCCGCCTGCGCTGGTCTTTTCAACTTCTTGGGAAGAAACTCTCAGGTTCTTGGGAAGAAACCGTCAGTAAGGACTTTCCGCCATCCGTGAAAATCCGCGAAATCCGCGGCAATTACCAAAAGCGATCACCAAAACCTGCCCCCGCGAAACTGTTATAATTCTGGCACTTCACCCTCCATCCCCCTGGGGGACATTCAACGGAAAGCACTATGACCTATATCATTCCTACTGCTGAATCATTCTTTTTCCCTGCTTCAACCAAAGTGGGGGTTTTACTTGTGCATGGATTTACCGGCACGCCCAAAGAAATGCGCTTGATGGGAGAACATCTCCATCAAAAGCACGGATTCACGGTGCTGGGCGTGCGCCTTTCAGGCCATGCCACCCGCCCCGAAGACATGCTGCGCTCCGAATACACCGACTGGCTGGCCTCCGTTGAAGATGGCTACCATCAACTCTGCGGCGCGGCCCAATCCATCTACATCATGGGGTTATCCATGGGCGGCATCCTGAGCCTGACTATGGCGGCTTCCCTGCCGGTTAAAGGCGTGGTCACCATGTCCACACCCTACAAACTACCGGATGATCCGCGCCTGCGCCATATTGAATGGCTCAGCAAAATGATCCAATTCATGCCCAAAAGCACCAACGAACCCGGCTCAGACTGGTTCGATAAAGCCGCCTGGAAAGAACATACCTCCTACCCACAAAATCCGCTCCACGGCATCAGCGAATTGAACAAGTTGCTCAGCCTGATGCGCGCTTCATTGGCACAGATCACCGCCCCGGTGCTGATGATTCATTCCAGGGATGATAAGTATGTCGTCAAAGATAGCATGCCGCTGATTTACGAACATCTCCCCAACATCGACAAGCAAATGCTGTGGATTGAAGGCTCAGGTCACGTCATCACCCGCGACGCGCAGCGCGAACAAGTCTTCGAAGCCGCCGCCGGGTTTGTGCATCGGATAGAAGCCGCAACTGCATAGCAGTATCCCATCGAGGCTCAATGAATCTGTCCCTGCCGCTGCTCGCCATTGCCCTGTTCACCTGGGGCATTGGCGAAGGCATGTTTTACATCTTCCAACCTATTTATCTTTCACAACTTGGCGCAAACCCGGTAACGATTGGCTATATTCTCGGCACAGCCGGGTTTGCCATGATGATCGCCCACATCCCCGCCGGATATCTCTCCGACCGCCTTGGGCGCCGTCCGCTGCTGCTCACCGCCTGGATTATTGGCATTATCTCCACCTGGGCGATGGCGCTGGCGCCCAGCCTGCCATTTTTCGTCCTGGGATTGCTGCTTTACAGTTTTACCGCCTTTGTCACCTCGCCGCTCAACAGCTATGTCACCGCCGCGCGCGGCAACTGGTCCGTGGGACGCGCCATCACAATCATCTCAGCCACCTTCAATTTGGGCATCGTACTCGGCCCTTTCACCGGCGGCTGGATTGGCGACCATTTTGGCCTGCGCACCGTCTATTTTGTCGCCGGGATTATCTTCATCATCTCGACCGCTTTCCTTTATTTCATCGCCCCGCAGCCGCGCGACCACCACGATCCCACCGCCCCGCCGCCCAGCTTGCTCAGCAACTGGCCTTATATCCGCTTCCTGACGCTCGGCTTTTTCGTGGTACTCGCTCTGTATATTTCACAACCCTTCACGCCCAAATTCCTCCAAGAAGTGCGCGGCCTGTCGCTCAGCCAAATTGGTTTATTGGGAACCATCGGCGGCGCGGGCAACACCTCCCTCACCTTTCTGCTCGGGTTTTTGGATGCCCGCCTGGGATTTATCTTCGGGCAGGTTGGCGTTGGGATGTACAATCTAATCCTTTGGCAGATGAACGGCTACGGCTGGTTCGCCCTTTCCTATTTCCTGCTGGGCGGCTTTCGCGCTGTACGCTCGCTCTTCATGGCGCAAATCCGCCCGCTGGTGCATGAATCCCAAATGGGGCTGGCCTATGGAATATCGGAGACGTTTCTCGGGCTGACAGGGATTCTCGCGCCGATTGCCGCCGGATTTCTCTATGAGCAGGATACCGCCTCCATCTACCCGCTGGCCTTTGTCGCCGTTTTAGTGGCGATTATTCTGAGCCTTTTCTTTGCCCCGCACCCCGCAAAGAAGCAACTTCAACCCATCCACGAGGTACCATGACCCTGCAAATTGTGACTCTCACCCTTGGCCCCGTTGCCACAAACGCCTATCTCATCGCTGATAGCGACACCGGCGCCGCCGCCGTGATCGATCCATCCTGGGATGGACAGCTCATCCTGGCTGAAGCGCAAAAGCGCGGCTGGCGCATCGCCCATTTATGGTACACCCACGCCCATTTTGACCATATCGGCGGCGCGGCAGCCATCGCCGACGCCCTCAACCCTCTGCCGCTGGTCGCCCTGCACCCCGCCGATCACGATCTATGGAAAGCGGCGGGCGGCGGCCCCTTATTTGGATTCAATATCGACCCTGGCCCGGAGCCAACCATCGACTTCACCCACGCTCAAACCCTGTGGCTTGGAAACAATCTCCTTGAAGTTCGTCACACACCCGGCCATACCCCCGGCCACGTCGTAATCTACTGCGCTGAATCAGCCGTCTGTTTTTGTGGCGACCTGATTTTCGCCTGTTCCGTCGGCCGCACCGACCTGCCCGGCGGTGATTGGGAAACCCTCGAACAAAGCATCCAGACCCAGATCTACACCCTGCCCAACGAAACCCGCCTGCACCCCGGTCACGGTCCAGAAACCACCGTCGGCGAGGAAAAACAATCAAATCCGTTTGTAAGGATGGCATAAGTCGCTCTTCCAGGACAGACCCGTTTTAAAGAAAAAAAGCACCGTTCGAATTGAAATCTTCGAACGGTGCTTGATTCAACTACGGCTTATCTGAAGACATACCAGGCAATTATCATCCTTCTTCATCCAAGCTTTCGGGCAGAACTTCAATCTTCTTTGATCGCCTGCGCATCATCGCCATACCGATGACATAGGCCAACACAATCACAATGATCAAGACAGAACTGATGATGATCGGCATCAGCCAGCTGGGAGGCGGGAGTTTAGTCACTGGTTTCGCTGACGGCAAAACCGGTTGGTTAATAATCGCTTCCGCACCCGGTACGATATTGCCAATAATTGAAAAGTTCGATGAAGTAGCGCTGGCTGCAATTTTCGTCCCATTGGTTACTACAAACAAACCGGCCAATTGACTGACTAAATCCGCCTGCACAAGGGCATCACCCGCCATAACCAACCCCTGATCCGTATTGCCAGAAACAACCAGGATTGACTTCTCAATATTAAAGGGCGAATTGAGCAATTCCAGATATCCAACACTGACGCCAGCTGGAACACGATAGGTAATTTGCATATTTCCTTCGCTGGCAGTGTCATCCTTCAAATTGAAAGGCGCAGGTAACCTGTCATTGAGTTCACTCACCAGCGGCGAAGCGCTCGCCTTCCCAATAACGATCATTGTCTTGTTTGTTCGTACTTCTTTCGAAACATCGTCCGCATAAGAAGCTGTCAGATTGGGAATTAACGGCGTTGCAGTTTTGCCAAAGTTATAAGCCAGTTTTCCGGCAATTCTTAAGCTATCAAGGCTGGATTTTGGCAAAACAAAAGCCAGGTCCCCGAGATCGCTATGCGTCAGGAAAAGGTTGGGATAGGATTTTAGGTCCAGGGCTAACTGATTTAATGAATTATCCACTGTCGTTACCGGGATATGAATTCGAGACTGATCCGATACGATCATCCAGGGCGTGGAAAATCCGGTAGCATCGCAAGAATTAGTAGTCAGCATCCTGGCAGAAACCGTCAGGCGATTTTGTCCATAACGGAGCGCTCCAGGTGGAATATTAATGCGCAAAGTGGTTAACTTTTCGGTCTCTTTGCTGAAGGGCGTTCCATTGATAAGCTGATCATTCAAGCTCACGGACAAGGATGAAACACTATAATCCAATAACCCGGAGTGATAATAAACTAAGTCCAGGTATCCATCTTTTGCGGCAATCTGTTCTTTGGAAACCGGAAAAACATATTCCGCGGTAAACAATCCAATGCCAGAGAGCGTTTGAGTTGGATAACCGAGATTTTGAAAGCTGAAGTCCTCAACCACCGGGATATTGTCAACCAGTAATTGAACATCGCTCACGTAGGAGAGAATTGGGTTATCGTAGGTAAAAATCCTGCCAGAGCTGACCGCATGCGCGGCTTTGGCAACAGCCTCATCCGAATTTCCACTAGCCAGCAACACTACTTTATTCTGGTTCCAGGGGGAAATCGCCATCTGCAAAACGCCGTCATTCGCCGAAGCATCCGGCATATTCACAAATTTCCCATTCGCTACCATCAGTGGGAATGCGATTTTCGGCAAGAGCCCTAATTGATCCGGTTTACCAACAAAAATCAGATTGCTGGAGGCTAGATCGTCATTGGTTAATGCGCCAATATTTACCATTTCAAGGTTGATATCGGCGCCAACCAGCGAACCGAACCCGGCCATAATATTAAGCGCGGCCTGCAGTTCTCCGGTACTGGGATTGTCAGATGTAACGAGAAACGTGTTGTCAGGTATCAGCCCGTTTTGCAAATAGAAAGGCGCTGGCAATTTCGCAAGATTCAAAACTGGAGGAGAGACTTCAAACGGCAAATTAAAAGCAGAGGTGGACTTAATCACAACATTCGCTTTTATGTCATAAACGCAACTAAATTGGGCATCAAGCGAAATCGTCAATTGATGGCGGCCGTCCTCACGCGCCGAATTGAGTGCTTCCGACGGAATTTGGATACGGGCGCTAAAACTCCCCGCTTTTTCGAGAGGAATGGTGTCGATGATCTTTTGATTGAATACCACCGTCAGGGAACCGCCAAAGGGGTTTACACCGTCAATTAGCTTGGCAACATCCGTACCAGTAAAAAGAACATCATAGTTGATTTCAAGTTCCCCACCGGAGCTCAACTTCCAATTCGCAGGGGTGCTAAAAAGGACTCTGGTCGAATCAAAGGGACTGGTCAGAGTATCGTCGCGAAACCCCATCTGCGCCAGAGTAACAGCTGCTTTGTTATCAAGAACTGTCACGGGCGTAATTGCAGTCGAAGCCGGGACAGCCGTAGCTGCAGGCGAATTGGTAGCGACGGGGGTAGGACTGGGCGTTTGAGCCGATACAGTCAGTGGTGTAGTTACCAATAAAATTAGAATAACAATAAACATGATTATCGTTTTTTTCATCAAAATGCTCCTTTCACAATAATACCTTCAGCTTGACTATCGCAAAGAGATAATGTTCATACATCGGTCCGATCAGCCTGATGGCTGAACATTATACAAGTGGACTTTTTCCTTGGCGGACTGCATGGAAATTTCGAGTGCATCTTCGGCATGCTCCACCAGGACAGGAATATACTCATCACTTTGACGATCCGCCAAACCGATCCTTGGATCCAACTGGATATCAAATTCTCCCTTTGCATCCAAGGAAATTTGCTCACCCAAAACTTCACCAATTCGAGCTAACCTACGCATGGCCGATATTCCATCGGTAGAAGGTAACAAAATGCTAAATTGAAGCTGCGACCACCTGCCAACAACATCATTACCGCGCAGTTGATATTTCAACGTCTCGGTCACTTTACGCATAATCTTATTGATATATGCTTGAGGGAGCGAATCATAGTATTCTTCAATTCCATTTAATTGGATGATCCCAAGCGTCAAAACGTTTTTCGGATTATCCTCAATTTCCTGGCGCATCAAACGCTCAAAATGGGAACGAGAATAAGCCAATGATTCTGAATCAAGCATCTTGCGCTGGCTTAATTTATCCAACGTACTTGAGAGTTGATCTCTGAAAACGGCCAGACCAATACCCAAAACCAAGCCCGCCAGCAAAGCAAGTCCAGCATCTTGAAGTGGGAGTGGCTGATAAGGTTCAAGCGGTGCCGATGCCTTATCGAGGAAATCGATGTTATAGATTACATAAAGCTTTTTGACATAATTTATCGCGTATTGCCCAAGACTATTCGCCAACATTGCAGAAATCTGTGGGTCTGGTCCCTTAACACTCAAGCGGATGATGTTTGCATCCGGCAGAACCGTGACAGAGATTATGTAATCAATGAACTCATCCGGCTGTGCAAGCAGCAAATCCATCGTACCGTTGGTCACCTGGCTGCTCTTTAAAATTTCAGCATAAGTGGAAATTATCGAGCGCTTATCCAAAGCTTCCAAGCTGCTAACAAAATCTCGGCTCTCGATATTTTGAATATTTGGACTGACGATGAAGCGGGCTACGGATTCATACATTGGTGTAATAAAATAGTAAGAATAAACCAATGACAGATTTACTGCCATAAGGGATGTAATTAATATCATCCACCAACCGCGTTGAATTATTCTGAGGTAAAATTTAATTTCCATTACAAGCACTCCTGGATTGTTTCTGTGGCTACAACTAATGTTATAATAATTTTGACAATTATTATAACATTAGTTGTAATAAAAATAGTTACATTTGAGCACTAATAAGTTGGGTATGGTTGAGGTTCAATGGATAACAACTTTACTGGATGGTCTTTACTGCTTGCAATATTTTTCTGGTTTTCAATATTTTGCATCCTTAATACATATTCTGGATACCCTTTTTTAGTTACACTTCTCGCTAAATTTCGCAATATACATTCATTATACGCCGATCATTCGCTTTCTGTTACGCTGCTCATCGCCGCCTACAATGAAAAATTTGTGATTGAAGAGAAGATAAAAAACTGCCTGACCCTTGATTATCACAAGGATCAAATTCAAATTCTGATTGTAACCGACAGATCTTCAGACCAAACTCCCAAAATTGTAAGAAATTTGCCGGGGATGGGGTTGAATTATTGCATCAACCAGAACGATGCGGAAAGAGGTGACCATCCTCACTCGCCTCGTGCCCTGCAGTGTTGCAGTTGAGCTTATCAATGATGTCGCGGTTCACAGACTCCCCTGCTTAATATAAAACTCGTTCTTCTCGAAAAGGTTTACTGCCATGATTACATTCTTTTTCTGGATATTTGTTTTTTTCGTTATTTATCCGTATGCTGGGTACCCCATGCTACTGGGTCTTTTGGCGCGCTTGAAGGCGCCCCAAAAGGAATATCATCCTGTAGAGCCTCAAGTGACCCTGCTCATCGCTGCCTACAATGAGGAGACCTTCATCGCTGCCAAACTTGAGAACAGCTTAGCTTTGGATTATCCGCGTGAAAAGTTGCAGATACTGGTGACTGACGATGGTTCAACTGACCGCACGCGCGCCATCGTCGAAGAATTTGTTGCCAGGGGCGTGGAAGTGAGTACCAGCCCCGAGCGCCACGGGAAAATGGCCGCCATTAATCGCGCGATGGCGCAAGCTCGTGGTGAGATCGTCGCATTTTCCGATGCAAACAACATGTATGAGATTGGAACTTTGCGCGCAATGGTCCGGCCTTTTGCGGATAAGAGCGTTGGTGCAGTTTCTGGTTCCAAGATAATCCTAAAAGGGGATGGGGCCTTGGGTGAATCTGAAGGCGCATATTGGAAATATGAATCTTGGATCAAAAAACAGGAAACGCGCTTGGGCAGCACTATCAGCGCAACTGGTGAGATTTTCGCATTGCGCCGCATTCTCTTTGAGTGTCCACCCGATGATATCATCAATGACGATTTTTATATGGCGATGAGCGTTGTCAAGAAAGGCTATCGTATGGTCTTCGCCCCCGATGCGCGTTCTTCTGAGCGGATTTCACTGACTGCCATAGATGAAGTCGCCCGCCGAACGCGTATCAACGCAGGCCGCTACCAGGTTTTTGGTCGTTTTGCCGATATTGCGCCTTTTAATCAGCCCGTGATAATCTGGCAAATTATCTCGCATAAATTCATGCGGACGCTTGTGCCCTTGGGCATGATTGGGGCGTTTCTCACCAACCTGTTCCTGGTCATTTTTCCGCCCGCAGGAGGTCCTCTGGCTCTCTTGCGGTTGGCTACTCCCTGGAATCTGGTTTTTCTGTTGCTGCAAGTTGCTTTTTATCTGCTAGCTTTGCTCGGCAGCCTGATTAAACTTGATAGTAACCTTGCCCGCTTGCTGTACATCCCCACATTTCTTGTCAATAGTAACCTGGCAGCTCTTTTGGGCCTAATTCGGTACCTGACTGGTTCACAGACTTCATTGTGGAATAAAGTAAAACGCAGGACTTAAAAGTATTTTGACCGACTTATTATCGTATTCCGAGAGAATAACCGATTAGAATGACTATTAAATTAAGCAACGTAGTTCTATTTACCAACTTTCTTACTTAATAGTAATTTAGCTGCCCTTAACGGTTTTTTCCAATTTCTACGCGGACAGCAGCCTCATCTTTAGGAACGCATTCAACGACGGTGATAAGTTATGACTTCTTCCTCTAACCCGACAAAAAAAATAAAAACCATACGCTCAGCCTTCGTCAATCAGCTTTTCAATTTTGTGCACAAAACCGGTATCATCAGGTGGGGCAGACGATTTTCTGCAAATACGCTTACGGTAATAAATTATCATCGAGTTGAGGAGCTGAATCAGCCAGGATTTGACTCCTTTCTTCCAAATATCAGCGCAGATCCAACTACATTTGCCCAACAGATGGATTATGTAGCCCGATGGTTCAATGTTGTATCTCAAAAGGAAATTGTTAAATGGCTCGAAGGAAAAGGGAAGCTGCCCCCTCACGCTGCACTGATTACCTTTGACGATGGTTACCTCGACAACTATACTCATGCGTACCCAATTCTTCGCCAGCATAACTTCCCGGCGGTAATTTTCTTAACCACAGAACACATCGCCACAGACGTCCATTTTTACTGGGACATGGCTGCTTATTGCTTTTTCCATACGAAACATGATCATATCCTGTTTCCGAACGGCAAAGAACAGGCTTGGAGTAATCCTACTGAAAGGGAACAGGTTTGTAAGACATGGATTGAGTCGATGAAAAACCTGCCGGATGATGAAAAACAAATCTGGGTCAATCGTTTACCGGAACAGATAGAAGTAACACTGCCCCTAAATTACTTCCGCAACTTGATGCTGAATTGGGACCAAATCCGAGAAATGCAGATGGCTGGGATTGAATTTGGCGGACACACCATGCATCACCCAATTCTCTCTCGTATTTCTTTGCAACAAGCCCAGGATGAGATTGAAGGATCAAAAACTCGCATCGAAAAAGAATTGGGAGAACCTGTTTTGGGTTTTGCCTATCCCAACGGCATGAGCGATGACTTAAATCTTCAGATTCAAAACCTGGTCAAGCAGGCAGGCTACCAAGTAGCTTTTACTTTAAAAAATGGCCCATCTCCATTTCACGAAGTAAGGAGTAATCCTTATGCCATTCGACGGATTTTCATCTCACACCGGCATACACTCCCCCGCTTTTCTGTTGAAGTTTGTTGGTTCAACCGTTTTCGAGGATAACTCAGCCCGTTTTTGTGTTCATCTAGGACTTATAAAGGTTCTTAACCTTTTGGTTATCACTCCTGATGATATAACCCGGCCTTCCTACAACAGTACAATTTAGCGGGATATTTTCCACAACCATGCATTAGCTCCGATAATGGGGTTGCTTCCGATGGTAATCTTCCCAATTACTTCTGCACCCGCCGTGATATGAACATTGGGTGGCGCTATCGGAAATGGGGGTATGTTTTGAATAACTTTTGCCATCCTGCCGCACTTAAACTCATAACAAGTGGTATCACAGGAACAAGATAGCGAAGTTGGCTTTCCACCATCATATAGGCCAAGCTGATGATCACGATACCACCCCAAAGCGGCCAGGTAGGATACAAGCTCCCACGGATACCAACTATGGCAAACACTAATAAGGTTGCTTGCAACAGCATCAGTGCATAGCCCAGGTAACTGGTCTTGTAGCCATCCCCTTCTGGAATTCCCCAATTAAACCAAAGAGGAAAAAAATGATAACCAGAAAATAGAATGTACTTGACGGGATTCGCGCTAATAAACCTGATCGCCTCATTTCGATAGATCACATCCATTTGTGCTTCATTCTCCGTACCAATCAGGCTGTTTTTTTGTCGCACAACAAGCTCATCCACCGCTTCAATACCTTCCACACCACCTACATATCGGAATAAGCCATTCTCTTCCTCAAATAGATGCCCCTGGCGAAACATATTGTATCCGACCAAGCTGGAACCAATTATTGGACGCCCAAATGAAATTTGGTTGCGCACGAACCAGGGCGCCATGAACAGAAAGAGAAGGCCTGAAAGAATCAAGAAAGGCTTTAATGCTTGTTTATGTTTTTTTCTGTTTATCCAAACGTCATCAACAACTTGCCCAACAATCAGAATGGCAGCCACAGCCAAAACTGCCGAACGGGACATAACTGCCAGCCCTAATGCTATCCCGCTTATCAGCCAATCCCTGACCCGGTTTGTCCGACGGGCACGCATGAAAAACAACATTCCAACCGTTACATTGAGGGCAGCAAACAAATCGCCCGAGACCTGAGAGAGAAGGTCCTGCGCCGGGAGATAAAACGACCACAAAAATGCAGCCAACAGCGCAGCACGTGTACTTGCCCACTCACGGGTTAGGAAAAACACAGCAACCAGAACGCCAAGATAGATAACGAATTCAACAAAGGTTGCAGCCCACAAAGATTCCCCACTCACCAAGGCGACGGCTGAAAACAATAAAACGGGAACGGGTTCCCTGGCCGCCGTTGTCTGATTCGTTGCGCTGCAAAAGGGGAAGTAACGTGGAATGCAAAGGCTGTACCCTTGTCCATGAATCAAATTCAACGCAATAGTCCACCAGGAATCGGTTGAACCAGATTTCATCGTTGGTGGATCCCCTGCGATGATGAGGACACTCAGGATGATTCCGAAAATAATAATCAGCCCAAGCATTCTGTAAGGATAAGAATCAGCGAACTTAACAATACGACGGAAAAAGTTACCCAAAATTGACAAAAACCATTTTATATTTGTTGGTGAAATTGGCTTCATGAAATACTTTCATCCAAAAACCGATTCTCACCAAATTCAAGTTGCTTTCTCTACTAAACTTGATTGTTATGAAAAATCAGATGCTTGGATTATAAGCTTGAATTTAACAAGCCGTCATAAACCTTTACAATCTTCTGGGCGATCGACTGCCAGCTGAATCTGGTTTCAGACAAAAAATGGGCAGTTTTACCCATTCTCGCCACCAGGTCCGAATCATTAATGAGCGTGGTGATCTTCTCAGCTAAGACCACTGGCGATTGAGCGGGCACTAAAAACCCATTTTGGCCATCTTCAACAGCCTCTGGTAAACCACCCACCACAGTTGCAATGACGGGTCTGCCAAAGGTATAAGCGGCCTGCAATGCCCCACTTTGGGTACTGCTGCGATACGGGTATACTGCGACCGTAGCAAGACTCATCACAGAACTTATTTGATCCAAAGGCAGGTAGCGCGAATCCAGAATAACCTGGTCCGTGATGTTCAAAGTTTCAATTCTGGCTTTAAAGGCATCCATATCAAAGTATTTTGTTGGATAACCGACAATCAAAAGCTTTGCGGTGCAAGATTTGCGCGCCAGGGCAAAAGCATCCAACAAATCATCCAACCCCTTGCTTGGAGAAAGCAGACCAAAAAATAGCACGACACGCTCGCCCACTTGTAGACCGTATTGCTGGCGGAGTAGATCCAATTGGTTGGGCGCTGTTTTTAGCGTGGTCAACCAACTAGAATTTCCGTGTGGAATCACATATGTTTTCTGCTCAGAAATTGAAGGATAGAGGGAGAAAAAACGGTTCCGGTTTTCTTGGGCATGAAAGAAAATGGCTGAAAAATAAGTATAAACATCCTTGTTATTACGAAACAAGAGAGATGCCAGACGACTTTTACTTTCCCGTGCTTCAAACTCATGGCAAATTTGAGTAAGAAATAGCCCTTTTCGGTGCATCCAACCGATAAAATAAGCCTCGAACGGAAACTCAATTCGGGTAAATTGAACAATATCCGGCCTATTTTGAATGATATATAGGCTGAGTCTCACCCAGGCTAACAGCAGATGGATACCGCGCCATCCTCTGCGTATTGCCCAACGAATCTTTTTCCATCCCCGCTGCCAGAAATTCAGGTGATGAGGCTGCATGGATTGAGGGTCAAAATGCTTCCAAAGGTGAAACAGCTTGACAACATTGAAGTTGTGAGGAAAGTCAGCCAATTCATAATCTGTCGCAGTGATCAAAGTGACATCGACATTCTCATTGGAGATGGCGGTACAGAGTTGGTAGGTATAGTGAAGCAAACCACCGCTATTATTAGTCTCAACGACAAAAAGACGCATTTTATTCTTCATAAGCTTTAATCAAATCGAGATAGAGGGCTTTTAATTGTTCGACTTGCCCTTCGCTATTAAATTTATTATTTACAATTTGCCATCCAGAAGCACCGAACATATTTCGTTTTTCAGAATTGGATAACAGGCTTACACATGCACCAGATAAGGCTTGTGGGTCTGACGGATTGACCAAGATACCGTTTTGGCCATCGATCACCATCTCAGGAACACCTCCCACGGAACTGGCAACGATTGGCAGACGGGCGGCCATGGCTTCTGCCAACACCGTCGGTAAGGCATCGGTCAAAGTGGGGAGAATGAACAAGTCACTGGCCGCCAGAAGCTGTGGAATGTTTCCGCGTTGGCCAGCAAAAATCACCCGGTCCTTCACGCCTACCTGATCCACTTCTCTCTCAAGCGCATCCTGATAGGAACCGCTGCCCACTACGAGATAATATACTTCCGGGGAAGAAGATAAGATCGCGGGCAAGGCTCGAATCATAAACTGGATGCCCTTCAATTCACGCAAAACCGCTACCGTGATTAATAGTTTTGCATCCGGTGAAATACCCAGTTCTTTGCGAAGTGCCGCGCGCTCTTGCTGATTGTCCAAATTGACAAAATTTTTCAAGTCGATTCCATTGTAAATAGTTCGCACACTATCAGGAACGGCTTTGCTAACTTGTAAGTGAAAGGTACGGGCTTCGTCTGAAACTGAAATTACTACGTCACAGAAATTTCGCAGCGAGAAAAATTCCAGTTCCTGATGAATTTTTGATTTTATTTTCATTTCTTGCGATGGCATGGTATGGATGGTAGAGACGCTCGGCAGATGTAACAGCTTTGCGGCAATATTTCCCAGGCTATCGGCAAATTCCAGTTGCGTATGAACCAGGTCAGCGCGAACATTTTTCAGATACCGATAGAGGCGAGGCAATGCGGTAACATCTCGCAAATAAGGAATGGGGAGCAAATCCACCGGGATGCCCAAGGCCCGGAGATCATCCGCAACCGGATTGCCATTCCGAACGTGAAAGGCGCAAACGCGTGGAACGAAAACTTTCCGGCTAAGATTCTTTAGGATGGGCACCATGAGCCGCTCCGCCCCTCCCATGCCCAAACCGTCGATAAAATAGACGATGTTATATTTTCGCTGACTGGGAAAACCAGGTTTATTATTCAAAGGCGTCATCAAACAAACTCTCTTCCGGCCACTTCACAAGTTCGGCAAAAATCAGTCTCCAGATCAGGTCATCAGCCTGAATAAATCCAAAATCCATACTCGCGCGGACTGCTTTTTCAACACAGCATACCAACATGCCCGCCCGGATCGGCAACAAAGAAAACCCGGCAGGTTTTCCAAAAGCAGACAAATAGGCCGGGATAATCTCAGATTGCCAACTCGCCAAGATCTTGACGAGCTCTTGCGGTTTATTTTCCATTAATTTTTCCGGAACAGACGTCAGCGCACTTGCCAGGAGAAATAAGTATACATCCAGACTTACATCCGTTGCCCAGCGGGAATACTGCCAATCTACCAGTACGAGAGAACCGAGATGAGCTTCGCGAATCATATTTCCATGCCAAAAGTCGCCCTGAATCAGTACTTTTTGGCTTACTTTTAGCCTATCTACCTCAAGCCGATTAAGTATATGCGCAAGTATTCGATTTTCTTCTTCCGTCAATGCATACATTTGCTTGAATTTCTCGACCTTTTGCCGAAAATCCCACGGAACTTGTTCGCCTTCCGCAATAGGAGTTGAAGTAAGGTTCATGATTTCCCGTATAGTTTGGGCCGCATCAACCGCCAGTGCAAGTACTTGCCGTGGGTTCTCCCAAAGCACCTTATGGGATGTCCGTATCAGACTTTCTCCCTGTACATAGGAGATAATTAATGCGGATTGCTGATGGAGAGTTGCCATTCCAAGCGGACGAGGCAACCGAATAGCTGCTCCTGATCCCAGAATATTCCACAACTCGACCAGATGATCATATTCAACCTGTAATGCCCAGCCATTTTCCGGAATACGAGGTGTCTTTACAACCAGAGATGGGCTTAATTTCCCGTCTTCAAAGCCAAACAAAATAATACTGTCGTGAAAATCTGCGCCACCATTGGAAAGAATTACCCAATTTAGCGGAGTCGAGGAAGGTGCTTGGTCTTTCCAACGCAGCGAAGTTACATAATTTGTTAGTTCGGCAATAAATGATTTCATTTTGGTCAACTATTTTATGAGACGTTGTTGTGAATCAATATTTTCTACACCATTAAATAACCCATCGCAATGAACGATGAGAAATACCTATTCAATGATCAGTTGGTTGGTAGAGCCGCTATGGCAAAGTACGATGGGAGAAAATATGAGTAAAACACAGTAAAAGGAGGGGTATGTAACAAGCTTAATAGCTGAACTGGCAATTTATTACGATAGCGATGTTCCAGTATAAACCCGATTGTCTGGCGAGTTAATGGGAATAAATATTCGGGGGCGGATAAATTTGGAACGGCGCCATAAAGCGTAATTTTCTCATATCCCGCCCGGTGCAAAAATCGGGTAATGCGACCTGGGGTGGTGTAATAATTACCAGCGATAAATTTGCGGTGAAATGCATGAGAATTCAGAAATCCAATCAAAATAATTCCCCCCGGTTTTAGCAAACGCCGAAGGTTTTGGAAAGTTTCCTGTTGAGCATGCGAATTCTCGCTTTGCATTTCATCCGGGATCCCTTGCGGGATCGTTACAATATCAAATGATGCCGGGAGAAAAGCTCCTGTAGGAAGAACTGAAAGATCATCATCCCACGAAGTAGCTTCAATTTCCAATTTACTTAACAATCGAATGTAATCATCACACTTTCGCCCGACAACAAGGACCTTGCTTTGGGGGGAAACCGGTAAGAGAAAACGCCAATCAGTACTATTCTGGGGAGATGGCGCAGACTTCGAAGGGAGTGGTTGACCGACTATTTGCATATGTCAAGGAATAGTGTTGATAGATTGATCGATTTGGGAATTTTTCGTTTGGCTGATGAATTAATGAGAAGACCCAACCGTGCGCAGTAACCCAAGCAGATTATCACGCTCGACCCACCATAAAACGGCCAAATAGACAGCTGCGCCGAATAAAACAACCAGCGTCAATTGAAGAAAAGGAGAAACATTCGCCGTCAGATAAAGAACAGCCAAGGTAACTGGTGTCATAGCCAGCGCACCTAAAAAAGAGGGCCGAAGTTCCTTGATAATGTCAATGAATGAGATTTTCACAAAACGAGTGGCCAAGCTCAAACTTACAATTCGTCGAATCAGAACGGCAACCAAATGTCCCCAGGCGATACCAATCATTCCAAAATTGGAGCCGATCAGGAGTGCCGGGATAATAATTATCAAAGTCATAATCGTTAGCTTAAGAAGAATATCTGGGCGTCCGATAGCCTTATACACATCCCCAACATGATAACCGATCGAATATACCCATGCATAAACTGCCAGAACGCGCAAGACTGGAATCGCATCAAGCCACTGTTCGCCAAAAACGACTCTAACAATGGGATCAGCTGCAATTAACAAGCCCAAGGAAATTGGCACGGCTATTAATTGAATCAGGCGCACCGAGGCTAAAACACCGCGACGCATCTCTGCTGGCTTGTCTTGAATGGATGAAAAAGCTGGAAAGGTGACGCCACCCATGACCCACAGATTGCCGATCAATAGCATCTCAGGCAAACGGTATGCCAGTGTGTAAACGCTAAGCTGCTCCAAGCCAAACAATCTACCGACTAGGACATAATCGATATTATCGATAAAGACACTTAGAATATCGCCGCCAGTAACTGAAGCGCCAAATTTAATTAACGTATTGGTGATTTTTTTGTTCAATCTCAACTTTGGGCGCCAGGGAAGAATAATCCAAACCAATATTACAGAAGCGAGTGCGCCCAATATTTGCCCAAACACCAGCGCCCAGACTCCGAATCCGGCGAGGGCCAATCCAATTGAAGCAACCCCTTTGACGATCGTATTCCCCATATCTGGAATGAACTTGCGCCGATAATCCAAATCTCGCATCAACCAGATGACGTGAACTGCTCCAAGCGCATTGATAGCGAATGAAACACCCAGCCAACGCAAAACAGGTGTAATCATTGGCTCGTGAAAATATAAGGCAAATAGGGGAGCCAAGGGAATCACAACCGCTGATAAAGCAAAACCCAAGATTAAGTTTATTGTAAAGACAGTATTAGCGGCTTCATCCACGTCATCCCGGCGCTGAATCAGGGCAACACCAAGGCCCAAATCCTTTACCACGGATAGGTAGTTGATTGCAACTACTGCAACAGCAATAAGGCCAAAATCGCCCTTGGTCAGCAAGCGGGCAAGAATGGAAGTTGTAAGTAGGACTGTCCCCTTACTTAAACCGTATGTCAGAAAATTCCAAAAAATTCCTCTACCGGCTTTTCGAGTTATATGGCTATGATCTTCTTGAACGTTGTCGTCGATGTTTTTATCGTTTATCAAAATTCAGGCTCACGGTTTAAGGATTGTTTATCATTCGTAAAAGAATCATCAATTAATTGGATTGCGGTCAGCGATAAAGCCACCAATATCCAGAAAAAGCGAATATAAGCACCATGCAAGAAAATAGCGGCCGTCAGGTAACCAACAAGCGCAACTTGGAGAGAATTAATCCAAGGCAGCCAACCTATGAGATTTGTATTTCTTGTTACTCTTTTTGCCGCTTTCGCAAGGCCTATGAACAGTGAAATAATAATACCGAAAAACGAAATGATGCCTAATACTCCTGTTTCCGCCATTACTTGAAGATAGAGCGAATGAGCTTCTCGCTCTTCAGAGCGCAACTCAATTCCAATTTCTTGAGAATATTTTTGATAATTGTTTGGATAATTACCAGCGCCAACGCCAAAAAGTGGATTCCTGGCGAATATGCTTATGCCAGTAAGCAACTCACTACTACGACCTCGAAAAGAACTATCCTGGTAAATACCATTATCGGTAGTGGGAGCAAGGGACATTAAACTTGAAAAACGATCAATATAACTGGATGGAAGAAATGGAAGGATAAGAATAACTAGCCCTAGCGTGGCAAAACCCAGGGTAAGGTTTATATTTTTCTCAAACACAAATAGAATGGCGATCAGCATCACGGCTAAGGCTAGGTAAGCGCCCCGGCTGTATGTATTCAAGAGCTCCATCAATAGAATTAACAAAACGCCCAAGCTGAATAATTTAATGACTTTGCGCGGCTCATGAATGATTTGGAATAAAACTAAAGGAATAACAGCCGCGACAACTTGTCCCCACATATTCGGCTCATTGATGGGTCCCCCCAAACGAATATTTGCACCGTCCACTTTATAAGCGGCTAACCCCAAAAAGGTTTGGGAGTAATTTCCAGTAATTACCTGGAATAACCCGAATAAAGATACAAAGGCGGTTGTCAAGATAATTACCCAAATAGCTTGTTTCCAATCCGCCTGTTTCCGTAAGGCGAAAAGGATTATGTAAATAATCGTAATGTCTTTGACCAAATCCTGAATTGCATTCATTGCCCGATCGGAATTGGCCGCAACCAGGTAAGAGATTACTACAGCAACTAAATATAAAATCAGGAATACTTCGACCTGTTGTGTTTTTGTACGGCCTTTGGGTAATTGTCCAGCATAATAATTGCGCACCATTATCGCAATAAATACTACTACAACCAAAGGTTTAATTACACCAAGATACCCCTGGTTGGTAAGCAAACTGGAGACATTTGTATAAACGGCAATAATAAGAATACTTGCACCGAGATTGGGCTTGATGACAATTGCCATGACCATGACAATTCCAGTCAAACCGAGGAACGCGTATAGGCCCAAAGTGGTATCGTGATTTCCTAACATCACGGCAATCGTTGCAGCAAAAATCAAACATACTAATAAATAAAGAAGATCTATCTTTTTGATGGCCATATTTTCTCAATTCTTGGAAACTCACGCTCAATTGGGATGGCAATTCTTTCACAATCATGCATAATACAACAGATATTATTTCCCTTAACAGGTCGACAATATCTGGAATAAATTAAGTATATCATTTTTTATGAGCAGAACGCAATTTTAACTTTTGCATGGACACCCAGAAAAACAACCGTTTTGCATTTTTCAAATAAGCCCTTCACATCCAGGAATATTTTCAACGATTACAAAATCTATTTGATGAATGGCAAACCTTCCCAGCTGGTCGAAGAAAATGTGCTTTATAGCTTGCTCACAGCAGGGTTCATCCAGTCGAGTACTGCATCCCATTCATGCGGTATATTCCGTAACATTCCTTCAAACCCAGACACCTTTATCCCAATTTGCCGTTGCATCACCCCAGCATAGGTTTTCGGATGTCCACTGTTGTCAACAATAAAACAACCTTATTCCTGCATGTGCATATCCCAAATAATATCTCGGCACATTCCGAAGAAACGTTGCTAAATAATTATGGACGGTAGCAACCGTAATCCGGTACAGATGTCATTGTGTGCTGCCAACGGTTATCTGAGTGGTTTTCGTAATTGGAATTTCATTACTATTGGCCGCGCATACCGTTACGAAATATGAAAAAATTATCAGTCCTATTCTTCGAAAATTCCTTCAATTATCCTATCAGTTTTTGCGGAAATGTTCACTTTTTATTATTCTCATCAAGGTATTTTTAAGTTCTGGAATTTGTTCCAGTTTATGCTTAATTTTTTTTATGTTCTGTTCCAGCTTGAGACGATTCCTGCTACTTTCTATCCTAATCCAATACATGGGGATAGAGTCGGTCGACAGGCTGGATTTATAGGCCGAGTCTCCTGCAAGGAAGTCGTAAATATCCATATTCTTCCTAGCGTTAAGCATAATTGCATAATAGTGAGATACCAACCCAGGCCGATAAATATTCTCAACTAAATAATTAAATCCACTTTGATAGAAAAAAACATGACCACGATAGACAAAATTATATAAATATCCAAGAGTCATTTTCTCATTAAAAATGTGCAACATTTGAATTTCATTGCTATCGAATCGATCCCGGATCAGGTTTTTATGAAATTGAAATAAATATTTATTGGAAAAAGCCCCCGTTTTTCCTTTTTTCTGCCATTCTCTTTGATGCAGAATTGCCAGACTATCCAGCATCGCCAAAGCTTCTTCTGCGCTTGCCGCTTCATGGATTTGGATCGCCCCTTCCAGTTCGTATTGTTTAATGGATCTGCGAATTTGACTCCGTTTGTTGGCGCTGAGCAGCTGATAAAAATCCATTCCAGCTTCTCTAATTTTCCGCATTTCCACAAAATAAGCGTTTACAGTCTCGTCCACGATCATGTAACAATCATTTGTGGAATTATCGACTGGTAAATTTATTTCAGAAATGAAATCTGAAGAAACGCCAGGGAGAATCAACTCATCCCAGCTTAACGATTTCAGGAAACTTAATAAATTATCTTTTATGAATGGAATGGATGGATCGAAAAGGATTGAATTGTATTCAATATAAAGTTCATCAAAGTATGGATCCGCGGTGGAGTTCAAGGAGATCAGCCTGGAGGGTAAAAACCCATGCTTATTCCTTTTTTTTGAACCAATAAAAAATGCGACAACTGGTTCCTGTTCCCGATATGCAACGATAAATTGAACATCAAGATTCGCTGGCAAACTTTTAATCCAGGTGGATATCCATCCCCAAGATGTGAAATAACTGTGCTGACATTTGTTCAGCATTGTGAGCCAGGTTGTTTTTACAAAATCAATATCTTCAAAAGAATTATATGATTTAAATGTAATTGCGGTTTCAGCTTGCGTCGTGGTTACCATTATGATAAAAATTTCCTATAAAGAAGATGGAAATAATGCATCTCGAAAACAAATAGCCACTTGAATCAGTAGAAGTATGGAAGGCAGCTTTATTTTGGGGAAGAGTTTTTATGCTTAAGTGCTTTTTGGTAGGCAAGCTGGGTGGCCTGTACCTGTGCATCAATGCTAAAAGCATCAGCAACGCGTTTTTTTGCCTGTACTGCCAAAGCCTGTCTGAGTTGTGGGCTTTGGCACAATTCAAGAAGTCCACCCGCCAGAGCATCCGGATCCCCCACTGGTACGAGCAGAGCCTGTTTTCCATTTTTAACCAATTCTGGAATTCCTCCGCAGGCTGTCGCCAAGATAGGTATTCCAACGGCTGCCGCTTCTAGCAGCGCAATGGGAGTCCCCTCTTGCCTCGAGGGCATTACGAAGAAATCACTGGCCTTCAAAACTGAAAGAATATCGCCGCGCTCCAAATATCCGGCCAACAAAACGCGCCCTTTGAGCCCGGATTTTTCTATTTGGGTCTGCAGCGTAGAACGAAGTTCGCCTTCCCCCACGATGATGCAATATAAATCAGATTTAGTCTCCGCGATTTGCGCCATCGCTGCGATCAAGTCTTCATAACCCTTGGCCCACACCAGCCTACCGACCGACGAGCAAACAATTGCGTTTTCAGGTAAATCAAACGTGGATTTAAACCAAACCAAATCGCCCAGGGTTTCTTCTGGTTGTAATTTAACAGCGTTATAGATCAGATCGATGAATGGAGCTTTCTTGTTAGCTTTTTTTAGCGCACCATATACTGTCTTTGAAACAACGATGTATCCATCCAGCCAGAGGTTGGTCAACAATTCAATCCAGGTATAGATTAAACCTTTCAAACTTTTCCCATGCTCAAACCGATACCAGCTGTTCAAGGTGGATACGAGCGCGGTCCCAGTGTACCGGGCTGCCAAACTGCCCCATAGTTTGGATTGGACGTTTTGGGTATCAACCAGCTGATACTGACCTTGTCGAATAAGTTTGACAAGATTGGGCAAGATATGCCAATCCGTTTTGTGGGTTCCGACAGCATGAACAATGAGTCCTGATTTTTTCGCTAATCTGAAAACCGGGCTATTCTCAATAGCTGCCAGCCCAATCTGGTCAGTGGGAAACCCGGCCATCAGCCCAAGCACACGCGAACTGGCACCGCCGAATTCCTGTGAAAGATCTACAACCAAGGCACGGATTGGATGAGCATCCGGCGCTGTGACTTGGGCAGCGGTTGCGCCCATTAATGCGCCCCCTTTTGCTTGAATACTGCGGCAACGGTGCGAATCAGGATGTTGATGTCAAACCACAAGCTGCGGCGTTCAACATAAGCAATATCAAGGCGCAGCCGGTCGTCAAATTCGAGCGAGGCGCGACCTACAATTTGCCACAATCCAGTAATACCAGGAATTACATCCAAACGCTCAGTATGCCACAGTTTATAGGTATCTGCGCCAAAAGAAGTCGGCCGAGGACCAACCAGACTCATATCCCCTTTTATAACGTTCAAAAGTTGAGGCAGTTCATCGAGGCTGGTTTTCCGCAAGAATTTACCGACGCGGGTGATGCGTGGATCGTTGGTAATTTTGAAGTCCGGCCATTGCAATTCGTTCAAATGGGCATACGTTTTTTTGAGCTCTTCGGCGTTAGGCACCATAGAACGGAATTTGTACATTGCAAAGCGGCGACCACCTTTGCCCGTTCGCTGCTGTACAAATACAGCAGGGGCTCCTGGAGAGGTAACTATTATCAGCAAAGCAATGATCCCCATGAGCAGTAACCAGAAGGGCATGGTAAGAATGACAAGGGTCAAATCAAATGTACGTTTGACTTGTAAATAAATATGGGTCGGCAGAAGCCGTTTGCTAGGGTCAAACGCTTCAAGCCACTCGAGGTTGCTAGCATAAGATATCCGGACCATATGATTTTATGCCTTACCACTTGTTCCATCTGTTAAATTAATAGTAGCATTCTGCGCCATATTTGCGTTAAGACGCTCCATGGCTTTCTCAACCAAGTCGTCAAAAGTAAGTGCTTCATCTGGGAATGAGGACGCACCCCACTGCACCGTTGCGCCAGTTGTTTCGATGACAGTCTTTGAAATTCTTCCCGCAAGAGTCGTCGTATTCAAGTATTCAGTTTCTGGACAGATTACGATAAAACGGCTATTTGTATCACGTAATATCAAGTCAGTTTCGCGCGCCAGATCATTGATGACCTGCCCAATTCTGGCAGCAGCAAAGCGATCCAGGATATCTCGCTGCAAGACATCATTTTTTCCAATGGGCAGTTGTCCATGTAGATGTTCCATTCGTACGACGAGCAACGACAACGGACGACCATACCGTCGACTGCGAGTCAATTCGACACCCACACGATCAGCAGCGGATCGCAAATTCAAAGTCCGGTTGGGAAAGGTAGTAGCCGTCAACTCATCAAGCAAGCGGGATACAAGCCTCAGGTGCCGCCCAATGTCATAGGCAAGGAAAGCGGAAATATCCATCAGCACAAATTCCAAAATAAGTAACTGGAGAGAGTGCTCAGCAGAAGCTTGCCAAAATACTACGCGAATAATAACGTAAACTGCAGACCAAATTAGCAGGAATTGATAAACTGAAATATATGTTAATGGCACAATGATCAGCGCCGATAACACGGCCAAAGCAACCAGAATGAAAAAGATCGATTCGAAGTTTAGTAGATTTTGTTCAACAAAATCAATTTGGGCAACGCCAAAAATTGCTAAAATATATACCAGCAAAAGTAATATCGAGTTCTTCAAATCATTCATAATTCCGCTGTTCTCCGCTAAATACCTTTTTCCTGGTGATGATTACCATACCCCAAACAACCGTATATTTTACTAGAATAATGACGACCGCCTATTTACAATAATATTAGGTGTCATCATTTTTAGTGCATCATATACCATATTGTAACAAAAACCGAGGCTTGGCCTCGGTTTTTGTTTGTCATTTTACCAAAGTCCTACTTTGCATAATCCACTGCGCGGGTTTCCCGGATGACTGTTACCTTGATTTGCCCGGGATACTGCATGGTCTCTTCGATTTTCTTGGCAATGTCACGCGCCAACCTTGTGGAGGCAAGATCGTCAATCTCCTCAGGGCGGACAATGATTCGGACTTCACGTCCAGCCTGAATGGCGAAGGCTTGCGAAACTCCTTCAAACGAGGTCGCCATCTCTTCCAGAGTGCGAATTCGCTTGATGTACGCTTCCAAATCCTCACGGCGTGCCCCAGGACGTGCGCCTGAGATCGCATCCGCGGCCTCAGCGATGACGGCTTCCACCGTATCCTGCTCGACTTCGTGATGGTGCGCGGCAATGGCATTGACAATCAGCGGATGTACGCCATAGCGCTTGCAGAATTCAGCGCCCAAAGCCGCATGAGTTCCTTCCTGATTGTGATCCATAGCCTTGCCAATATCATGCAAGAAGGCGCCTGCTTTTGAAAAGGCCACGTTCGCGCCCAGTTCAGCGGCCAGAATTCCACCCAGCTTGGCAACTTCAACGGCATGCGCGAGTTGATTTTGTCCATAAGATGTGCGATATTTCAAGCGTCCCATCATGCGCAGAATTTCAGGATGCAGACCGGTCACCCCGGCATCGAAAGCAGCCTGCTCTCCGGCTTCGGCCATGATCTTTTCAACGGCCTTGGTTTCATCTTCGATAACTTTTTCAATATGCGCTGGATGAATACGGCCATCCACAGTCAGACGAGTCAGCGCACGACGAGCTACTTCACGGCGGACAGAGTCGAAGCACGAAATGGTCACAGATTCGGGGGTATCGTCAACGATCACATCCACGCCCGCAGCCTGTTCAAAGGCCCGGATATTTCGTCCGTTGCGCCCAACGATGCGACCCTTCATTTCCTCATTCGGCAGAGTCACAACTGCTGATGTGACTTCCGAAACATGTTCAGATGCCACTCGTTGAATTGCATCCGCAATCAGCTTGCGGGCACGTTTTTCGCCTTCTTCGCGTGCTTCAGCCTCAATCTGGCGGATAATGCGGGCCATATCGCCACGGGCCTCTTTTTCGACCTCGTCAAGCAAAATCTTGCGGGCTTCATCCTGAGTCATTTCTGCAATTTGCTGAAGTTTCTGCATTTGCATTTCGTGAACTTTGTCGACTTCATTCGCCCGCCGGTCGATGGTGCTCTGGCGCTTGTTGAGAAGTTGCTCGCGCTGCTCCAGTCGCTCGACACGGCCATCCAACTCAGTACGACGTTTATCGAGACGTTCAACTTCACGATTTAACTCGTTTCTGCGTTGATTCAAATCACTTTCGGCAGATTGTACAACTTTCAGCGCACGGTCACGAGCATCCAGTTCAATTTTGGAAGCTTTTTCAGTCGCTTCCTGAACAATGGTTTTGGCCTTGGCCGCTTCTTCCTGTCGTTTCTTCTCAGCCTGTGACTTGCTGACGTAATAGCCCACGGTCAGGCCGATCGCCAACATTATCAACCCCGTAAACAGTGTGATTAATATCTGAATCATATAACTTCCTCATTATTATCGATATTTGATGGGTCGCCATTTGGATGAAAATCATCCCAAACCTGACGCAGAATTGGGACGATAACGCCGTAAGAAAAACCACGGCGACCCAGGAAGCCCGTCATTTTTTGACGAAAATCCTGCCACTCCAATCCTTGAACTTTGCGCGCGTATTTATGCGCGGCTTCAAGCGCCAAAATATTCTCGTCAACGTTTTCATCCAGCACATCCTGAACAATTTCGTCGTCAAGTCCTTTGCGGCGCAGTTCCATTGCCAGAACACGGCGGCTGCGTGGGCGGAATGTGTTACGGTTTTCCACCCACGCCTGAGCAAACTCCTGATCGTTCAACAAGCCATTTTCCTGCAGTCTTGTCAAAGTTGCTTCAATTACGGGGTCAGGAATTTCATGTTTTTGCAAATTAGTACGTACTTCCTGCATTGAACGGGCACGATAACCCAGAAAGCGCAGGGCCTTCAGCATGGCAACTTCTCGCGAATCTTCGAACTGCAGGGCAGCTATCTTTTCATCAGCGATAGTCTGACCCACAGAGAGCCACGCAGCGACAATGCGCGACAACCCAAAAGCAAATTGATCATCCAGGTAGATGTTTACCCGGTTTGGATTTTTCTGCTGTCCTTCAATTGCCGTTATTTTTCGCATCTTAAACAAACAACCGCTGACCTGCTTGCGCAAGCCACGGCTGAGGTAGATATACCCGGATATACCATCCCCAATATCCTGAATTACTTCAAGAAGAGGAAGGTATGCAACGTCTGGTGGTTTATTAATTAACCAGACTACGATTTAGCGTATGAAATCGTTTCTCTAATATCAACCCATCCCAACGCTGAAACAGAAAGGGTGACTTCAGAAATTGCCTGCGAATTTGGGCAGACAGAACAGGTTCATATCCGGGTATTACAAAGACCATGGCCGCGATTATCAGGCGGCAAACTTGAATTTGATTTTACAGAGGAATATACAAGTTAGATTAATTATACATGATTATTAACAAATTGTTGTGATTTTTGCCATGCCCATTGACACGAGAAAGCAAACCGGGGTTTGCCAAGAGGAATATCTGGCATAGGTCATGTCAAAATATGACAAACAGAACTTACTCGAAAGTCAATTTCATGCAATAATCAAACGGTAGCTATATTACCTGAGGAGGAACACGATGGCTAAAGTAAGTATTACCCGCGAAGATGCTTTGGAATATCATCATCTCAAAGGCAAGCCTGGGAAAATTGCAGTGGTTCCCACCAAGCCAATGGATACCCAGCACGACCTGGGATTAGCTTACTCTCCGGGGGTTGCATATCCAGTCCTGGAAATTGAGAAGGATCCCGAAACGGCTTACCAATATACTTCCAAAGGCAATCTGGTCGCCGTCATATCAAACGGAACCGCTATCCTTGGATTGGGAGATCGGGGGGCGCTGGCCGGGAAACCTGTCATGGAAGGTAAAGGCGTCCTTTTTAAGAAATTCGCAGATGTGGATGTGTTTGACATCGAAGTCAACAGCCACGATCCAGATGAAATCATCAAAGTTGTGGCAGCCATCTCCCCCACTTTTGGGGGGATCAACCTGGAAGACATCAAAGCACCGGAATGCTTTTATATTGAAGAAACGCTCAAAGGAATGCTCGACATTCCGGTATTCCACGATGATCAGCATGGAACGGCGATCATTTCATCTGCAGCGCTGGCCAATGCCTTGGAGATTACTGGCAAAAGGTTTGACGAAATTCGCATGGTTATCTCGGGCGCTGGCGCTTCAGCCATTTCCTGCGCCGAATTGGCCATCCGTTGGGGTGTCAAACGTGAAAACATCATGCTTTGCGATAGCAAGGGTGTGGTGTATAAAGGCCGCGCCGAAGGCATGAACAAGTACAAAGAGCGCCTGGCCGGTGATGACAAGGGCCATCGTACCCTGGCCGATGCCGTACGCGGGGCGGACGTGTTCTACGGGCTGTCTGTCGCCAACGTTCTGAGCCCGGAAATGGTCAAAAGCATGGCCGAAAGCCCGATCATCTTTGCCATGGCCAATCCCGACCCGGAAATCAAGTATGAACTGGCCAAGGAAGCCCGCCCCGATTCCATCGTTGCCACAGGCCGTTCGGACTATCCGAATCAAGTAAATAACGTGCTGGGCTTCCCCTTCATTTTCCGCGGTGCACTGGATGTGCGCGCGAGAGCCATCAATGAAGAGATGAAGTTTGCCGCTTCTCAGGCATTGTACAATCTGGCCAAGGAAGATGTGCCTGATTCTGTCTTGCGCGCCTACGGCGTGGAAAGCATGAAATTCAACACCGAATACATTATCCCCAAACCGCTTGACCCGCGCGTTTTGCTGTGGGAAGCCCCAGCGGTGGCACAGGCTGCCATGGATACCGGCGTGGCTCGCAAGAGAATCGACATCGACGAATACCGCGAACAGCTCGCCTACCGGTTGGGCAAGGGCGAACAGGTGCGTCACTTCATTATGAACAAGGCCAAAGCCAGCAAAGGCAAAAAACGCGTTGTATTTGGTGAGGGAGAAGAAACCAAGATTATCCGCGCCGCTGCCCAGATCTTTGACGAAGGCATCGCCACCCCGGTCCTGATTGGCCGTCAGGAAATCATCAGCGAAAAAGCAAAATTGCTCGGGCTGACTTTCAAACCCGAAGTGGTGGATCCAACCCGCTTCGACAAGCTCGAAAAATATATCCAGGCCTACTACGAAATGCGCCAACGCAATGGCATCACACCCAACCAAGCCGCACAACTGGTGCAAGATCCCAACGTGCTCGGTTCGATGATGGTAAAAATGGGCGATGCCGACGCTTTCGTGTCAGGTCTCACGCATGAATATCCCGAAGTCATCCGCCCGGCGTTGCAAATTCACCACACCGCCAAAGGTGCGGCACGTGCGGCGGGCGTGTATATCATGATTATCAACGATAAGACTTACTTCTTCACCGACGCCACCGTCAACATCGACCCAAGCGCTGAAGACTTATCAGAAATTGCCTGCCTGGCTGCCGATTTTGCCCGCAAAATGGAATTTGAGCCGCGCGTAGCTTTCCTGTCCTTCTCCAACTTCGGATCCACGCCGCACGCACTCTCAATGAAAGTACGCAAAGCCGTGGAATTGACCAAAAAGCGCTGTGACTTCGCAGTTGATGGCGAAATGCAAGCCGATACCGCCATCGTGCCAGAACTGATGGAAGAGCGCTTCCCCTTCAGCGTCGTCAAGGACGCCAATGTGCTGGTATTCCCCTCGCTCGAAAGCGCCAACATCGCTTACAAGCTGCTGGCACGCCTGGGCAACGCCAAAGCCATCGGGCCAATCCTGCTCGGAATGGGTGCCCCCGTCCACGTCCTGCAAACCGGCGACGAAGTCAACGATATCGTCCAAATAGCTGCTGTAGCCGTGATGGATGCGATGAACCGCAAGTAACATCCGGCTTTCACCTTTTCAACCCTTGAAGGGGCGACGCAATGTCGCCCCTTCAATATTTCATGCCATACCCGAGTCGCACATACGATTTTCGCTGGGAATTTCACTCACTCCGCAGCACTGGCGTCCGAAGTATCGTGACTTTTGACACTTGAATCAACCAGCCTTTTTCTCTTATAGTTTCATAAATCAAATTTCATTCTGGGGGAATGTCACCCCTCCGATAGTCAACCTCAGCACAATCCAAAAAAATAAGAATGTCAAATCACATGGCGCACCAGCTACCATGTGACGGTATCATGAATGCCAGAAACTCGGTCCATCAAATAGAAATGAAAAGGAGCTGCAATGACCGAACACCTTGACCCAGCACTACTCGCGCCAATCGAGAAGGTTGCGCGGTTTATAGAGAGCGGAGATGAAACCCTGCTTTCGGCCTTCGCCGATAAGGGTGTAGTAATCATCGAGAATTTCGCTCCGCATCTGTTTGAAGGAACAGATGCCGTAAAGCGTTGGTCGCAGAAGATTTTGTCATGGCATGCGCCGCCCAGCGATCTTGTACTCAAACACAGCTTTGGTCCCGTTCAGGATCTTAGCGTGCACGATGGCCTCGCCTTTCTATCCTTGCCCACGCATTGGACGATTTCGCAAAATGGCAGTAGTTTTCAGGAAGACGGTGGCTGGGCGTTCGTGCTGGTGCAGGAAAATGACGAGTGGCGGGTACGCTGCTATGGCTGGGCCGTCACGCTTATCGAAGACTAGCGCGTGCGACGTTGTCGCAGATGAGTTGAATTCTCATCGCCAGAAATCTATTAAGCAAAAGACTGACCTCATCAAAAAGAAATCGGATTATGACTCCATCACCAAAACTTGACAGCAACAGAACGAGCGTATTGTCCACGCCACAGACGAAGGGACAGGTTATCCACACACCCAGATTGTATGAATTTATCGTTTGGGTCATGGCACGCGGCAAAGAACAGGCTTTTCGTAAATTTATTGCTAAATTGGCTGAACTGAAAAAGGGTGAATCTGTTCTGGATGTGGGATGTGGCACAGGTACCATGGCATTACTTGCCAAACAATATGTCGGTGAAACAGGCAAGTCATGTGGTATTGAGCCTTCAGCAGAGATGGTCTTCTTTGCAAAACAAAAAGCAAAACGGCAAAACGCCTTAATTGATATCAATCCAGGCGTGATTGAGCAAATTGATTACCCGTCACAATCTTTTGATGCAATACTTTGTCTCATTGTCATACACCATATGCCAGATGAAACAAAAATTCAGGGTATCAAAGAAATGGCGCGTGTCCTAAAACCAGGTGGACGTTTAGTGATTGTGGACTCTAACTTACAGTTGCTTCCATCTTTTGAGAAAGAAGGATTTATTCAAGTGAAATCAGGCAAAGCACCTTTTATTCCTGATTACGATTTTGCCTTATGGAAAAAGGACAATTTGTAAAACAGCGGTTGTTCGATTATGGTTGACGGGACAATTGCTCACTCCGCCGCCACTCCCACCTGCTATGCGATCATTTCCATGAAACCGGATGTGAAGGAACAGCTTTGTTCTTTCAAGCGCCGAAGGGTTGATAAAATAGTCAAAAAAAAACGCCAAAAAACTTCCGGACGTTCATCTTTTGAGTGAAAAAAGACTTTTGCAAGATGACTAATAATGCATGTCCGTTGGGCTACTTTCTATCATTCCGAGTTACCAGGAGGAAAAATTATGTCACAGGAAAATCTTCGTGAACTACCGAGTGTTGTGAATGAGCGGCTAAAAAGTTATGAGAAGCTCTGGAAAATCTTTATTTTCATCCATTACGCTGTTGGTGTTCTCGGCCTTTTCGCATCAATACTAGCTTCTTCCATCCAAGAACCATGGAATAGGGTTTTCGCTGTTGCCGCAGCATTATGTATTGGTGTGATAAGTTTTATAAAACCGGAACAACAATATTTCAAATATGTTCGAGCGTGGAGGACGATAGATAACGGAGCTATACGATAGCGCCTGGGGCACGACAGCAAAGAGATACTAATAAAGAAACTTGACCAAGCAGAAAATATCCTGTATGAGTTTGAGCAAAAAGAAATCGAAGCCACCGATGATAAAGAATTGGTGAAATAAAAAAAGGAAGAAACAGCCCAACACCGGGCAGATCTATCCGCCTTCATTGGCCAGAAAAAGTGGTTTCAGATCGTTGCGTCTCGCCAGTTCCGGCGGCAGGTGGGCCAAACCGTTAAGCTATTTCTCAAATATATTTCCTGCAATTCCAAATTGGGAGAAAAAATGTCTGCTACCGAATCCAAAAATACCCAATTCTCCAATCAAGTTGCAATGTAGAGAATGATTTAAATGTTTTGCGGCTGCGTACGTAATGTGCATAAACCGAAGCTTCCAGTAGACATAAACGAACCATCGGATGTTCCCGATCGGATTAGCGTTAAAACGAAAACCCCCACGATGCTAGGTGGGGGTTCACTTTACCCGGTTATTCCTACTGTTGATAAGCCGCGAGAGCAGTCTGAATGTTGACGATGTTCTTGGGCGCGGCGGATTGACGTTGAGTTGATTCCTGGCTGACCAGGGTGCGCAGCGCTTCGGCGCTTTTCTGAACAATCGTTTCTTTCATTTCTTCAGATATCGGCTCGCTGCTCTCTTTACCTGGTGAATCCACGCTGAGTTTTGCGGAGGTGGATGCCGCGCCAGTCGCCCTGGCAGGTTTCGATGTGGATTGCAATGAGAGCATTTGGTTTTGGCTGCTGACGGAATTGATCATCAAATCTCCTTGAATGGAACCAGCAAATAGTTTTCTATCGCAAAGTTTATTATCGGCAGGTTCATCAATAACTTTAGCTTATTCACCAAAGTTCGAGGCAAAGAAATCAAATCCTAATCAATAAGAGACCACATGACAGTTTCTTTCTTCAACCTTCTTTACGCTCCATCCAATTCCGCTGGCGCCCTTCCGGGGGGGGGGGGGTACGCCTTGATGATACACTTTCACGCAGTTTCGCCCGCTATTTTTGGCGTGGTACATGGCCTCATCAGCATTCCCAATCAGACTGTCGATAGTGGTCATTTCGTCTGTAAAAGCTGCTGCACCAATACTAACGGTTATTCTCAATACCTGGCCGGATATTTCCAAAGGCGTATCCGCGATCGATTTCCGTAACCGTTCGGCCATTAATATTCCATCTTCCAGCGAAGTATCCGGCAATAACACAACAAATTCCTCGCCGCCCAATCGTCCGAAAATATCAATTTCGCGCAAGCCAGACTTTAGAATCGCCGCCACTTGTTGAAGGGCTAAATCCCCGGCTTCGTGACCATAAGTGTCATTCACCAGCTTGAACCAATCAATATCCATCATCAAGAGAGTTATGGGTTGACTATTTCGGCGGACGCGGTTGATCTCATCTGTGCCTCGCTGCATAAAATAACGGCGATTGGGCAAATTGGTCAAAAAATCAGTCAATGCCAGGTTTTCCAACTCGATATTCAATAATCGTATCTTTTCATCAGATGCTTTGCGCACGGAAATATCGGCCAGAACAGCATAAATGGCTGGCAAGCCATCAAATAAAATGGGAATGCCCTGGACTTCGGCATCCACAACGGTTCCATCCATTCTGAGGTATTGCAGCTCAGTCAACGGCGCACCGGCACCGTCATCGGCTGCTTTCTTCAAGCGCTTTCGCACTTCTTGATGGGAATCAGGATGAATCCGATCATAGATCAGACTGCCAACCAGTTCCTGCGCCGAGCTTGCGCCAAAAAACTTGATGGCGGCGGGATTAACATAAATTACTTTTTTATCCCGATGCACAATAATCGCACTCGGCGACCACTCAACCACGGCCCGATAACGCTGTTCGCTTTGCAGCAGCGCTTCTTCAGCCTGCTTACGCTCGGTGATATCTTCAGCTGAACAAATAACCTGCCGCACGGTGCCACCCGAATTCAGAATAGGCGCTGTCAGAATAGAAAGCAGCCTTCGATTGCCATCTGCGTCCGGCAGCCAGATTTCGCTGCGCATGGACTGACCGGTCGCA
>CAILYI010000281.1 GCA_903838415.1 uncultured Anaerolineae bacterium
GCGATTCCTCAATGAAGGCGTCAAATCTGCTTTGGGGATATAGATTTGGTTCCCAACCACCAGGTCGATCTGCTCAGGCAGTGGTCCAACCACGGGCGGTTCCTTGTGTCTTCTGGATGGTGGCACAGCCCAAGGCCGGTCGCCATCTTCATCCGTTACAGGAAGACGGATACCCATCAATTCATCCAACTTCTCCGCCTGCCTTACCAAAACCCGCACATCTGCCTGGGTCATTCGGCGCAGGGATGCAAGGGAGGACCATTGATCTTCATATGGAATGAACTGCTCGTTGACAAAAACACTGTTGCCGTTCTCGCGCGGTTTCTTTTGCAGTGGTAGTGCTATCAGATTGCCAAAGCCGCCCTTGGGCAGTGTATCCTGGCTTGGGAAGAAACGGTCATACGAGTCCAACCCAATCTCTGGCCGGCGCTCCATTGTTTGCGAAAGAAGGAAAGTACCCATTTGGCGCGCCTGGGAGGCAAGGACAGGCTCAGCAAAGGATACCCAGACGTGACCCCCATTGCCAGAGCGCGACCGTTCTATAGCCGCAGGAACATTAAACAACGAACAGGTTTCCAGGAATGCCTGAACATCCTGCTGCCAGGAAGCTTTATCGAAGTCTGCAGCCAAAAACCAGCAGGTTTCATCTGGCAACATGGGATAAACGCCAATGGTAAATGTGCGCCCTGTTTTATCTTGCGGATCAAAACCTTGCAAATGGTTGCGCACCACCAGGTCTGTGACCGGGAGAAATTCACGATGCCCGCAATCTTCACAGCGAATTCTCGGCTTTTCGCAAATCCCCCGGACCCATTCATTTTGACAAACCGGTTGGTAGCCTGTCTTGCCCGTTTTTAGACTTTCAAAGCGCCGGGGATAAACATCCTCGCGTCCCCGAAACAGAGTGCGAAAGAGGGCTATCTTCTCATCTTGCGTTGATTGATTATTGTGATTTTGCTTGTGGGTATTATCAGTCACATCTAGCGGCTTGTTAAGAACTTCTCTATCACGTTTCAATTCAGCAACTCGCCCCAGTAATACGGATCGCTTGCTTTCCAACTCAATCAATTCCGCTTCAGTTGCACCAATTAAGCGATTTATTTCATCAAGGGTCTTCATGGGATATCTCTCAAAGTGTTCGTTCGATTGATTGAGTACAATGGTTTGGCCAATTGACCAAAGTTCTTATCGACACATTAATCAACTCCGTTATTATAACCACTACAGAAAACCTCTCGACCAACCATTAATAGCTCCATTCAAATCCAGGATAGATATCTGAAATGGCATATGTATAGTTTTATGTTATTTTGCAGTATAATTGCAAAACAACACAAGGAGGCAGCGATGACAACTGAATTTATCCCTCGTAGTCTTGGGACAGTTTTGAGAAAAGCTGCAGATGAATTTCCTGCTGTAGTTCTGGTGGGGCCACGCCAATCCGGCAAAACCACACTCTTGAGAAACTTTTTTGGTGTTCAATATCAAATCATCTCACTTGAGCCACCGGACGTGCGCCTTGCCGCTCAGTCTGATCCGCGTGGATTTCTCAACTTGTTTCCAGCGCCAATTGTTTTCGATGAAATCCAGTATGCGCCTGGATTATTACCCTATATTAAAGAAAAAATTGACGCTAATCGAAGTAAAGCGGGACAATTCATCCTGACAGGTTCGCAAAATCTCTTGTTAATGTCGCAAGTCACCGAAAGCCTGGCTGGACGCGCTGCAGTACTCAAACTGATGCCGCTAACCCTTCGAGAGAACAATCGAATGGCTGAAAAGAACCTTCCCTGGGAAAGTTCTCAATCGGCCATTCCACCTGCCACGACATCGGGTGAAGTTTGGGAGAAAATTCTTCGTGGTTCTTATCCAGAACTTAGCATTAATACCGCTCGAGATGCGCATTTGTGGCAAGCCAGCTATATTCAAACATATCTTGAGCGGGACGTGAGAAATCTTCGCAACCTGGGAGATCTCACTCAATTCCAGGTTTTCTTGCGAGCCCTGGCAGCGCGAAGTGCCCAAATTCTTAACCTGAGTGAGCTTGCCAGAGATGTAGGCGTTGCGGTCAATACAGCCAAGGACTGGATTTCGATTTTGGAAGCCAGTTTTCAGATTTTTATCCTGCGCCCTTATTACGTCAACATCGGAAAACGCCTGATAAAAGCGCCTAAAGTATATTTTGTGGACACAGGTCTGCTTTGTTATCTGGTTGGTTTGCGTGACGTATCCCATGCTGCTGCAGGTCCGATGGGCGGGGCATTATTTGAGAACCTGGTGGTTTCAGACTTATATAAAACCTATCTCCATCGCGGAGAAGAACCAGCATTATATTATTGGCGAACTGTTGCCGGCTCGGAAGTGGATTTGGTGATCGA
>CAILYI010000282.1 GCA_903838415.1 uncultured Anaerolineae bacterium
CATCAACGCGCAAAAACAGGCAACAGATTCACAGCAGAAATCCTGACTACGACTGATTAGTACGAAACAGACGCTTGTTCCTCCCGTAAATGAGAGTCTGGTGTTTACTCAAAATAGTTTTCTTCAAATTTCCCTCGGGGGAAAAATTCAATAGGTAACGCAGTTATTCTTTGCGTCACGCGCAAGACAACATCAAGGACAGGGAGAATTGATCACGGTAGTGGCTCGTTAAATCATCAATAACAACCCACTCCACTATGACAATGTGCATATCGGTTCGCATTTTCAGCAAGAGATGACGTAACTGATAGTTCTCTCTGCGTAGCATCTAATTCAGCTTGCAACCCATTTATTTGGGATTGAAATTGGCTGCTTACTTGTTCCAAACTAGCTTGAAGACTGATATTGGCCTTGTCTAATTTATCGACTCGATATAGCAACCATGCTTGCCCGAGTAAAAGCACGATGATTATCAAGGTGGTGAATAACTTTGTTAGTCTTGGAGCATTTGGATTAATCAATGGCGCAGAAGACTGTACATCTTGGGAATTTACAGGGTTCGGTAAACCTGGTGCTTTTCCCAATAATTTGAGCAACGATTCGTTGGCATTTTCATTCTTTGGATTGATGCGAACAATTTGTTTCAAACACAGAATCCGCTCAGTATCACTAGCACAGACGTTATACATCCATCCCCAAGCTCGTTCATTGTCAGGGTATTGTTTTACAGCCGCAGTTAATAGCGATCTGGCCGCTACTAAGTCACCAGATTTATAAGCATTTACACCTTGTTGAATCAAATCGTCCATATAACCCTCTCAAATGTAAGCAAAGTCAGGATGAGTAAATCATCAGGAACCAAAACCAGTGTTAAAGCCAAAATCAATATCGGGGAAAATAAAACTTACCACCCATAAACACCTGCAAAATTACTACCCACCGCTAATGGAATAATTTTACAACAAAAACATCCTCAAATGCAAGCGAAAATCGTTTAATTCTGCGATTAATAAGCAAATCCCATACCTTTGCCACTATACGTTCTCGCCTGTTTCTCGTACTGCGATAACTTTCCTCTCAATTTTCGAGTTGACATCCCACAGGGGTAAATGAACATACCCCACCCTAATTCTGAAAGTAAGGCAGCGCAGGATCGGATGTGTTTTCCTTCAATTTCCTTCGGGGGAAGGTTGAAGGATTAAATGTACGCAATATACGGATGCGATAGTTGAGGCAATAAGCCTTGACATAGAAAATATGTTCTAATATAATGAGCATACAAATTGTACGGTTGCAGTTGCTAAAAAGTGGCTCTATTTCATTGCTAGTCGAAAGCACGATGAGTTTACTAACCGGACAGAATAAGTGCGCTTCCAAAAGATGACGCAGCGGTTCGGTAACTCTTTCTAGTTTTTTTAGAGCCATGTAATTCCCTTAGGAGGAACGGATGAATACCACCCTGTTAAAAGGATCTGAAGTTGCAAAAATTCTAAATATCAGCAAGGCTATGGCATATCGCATGATCTCAGAAGGAAAATTACCTTCAGTTCGATTTCAAAGAACGGTAAGAATAAAGCCTGAAGATTTAGATGCGTTTATTCAGGCTAACACCTGCGGTAAGTTAGTTGCTGATCCTGCTCAAGTCCCTATGATAACTACCGAGTAAAGGAGGTCGCCATGTTTGAACCAAAAACTTGATTAATTCGCTGAGTTTCTCGCAATATCACGAACCACCGTACTTTTGTATATATTTGTGCAGTATTCAACACTCTTAAATAAAAAACCCGCTGTTCAAGCAGCGGGTGTGGAGTGAAGAAATCTGTACTCCGGGTAATTTGGTGCCTTCAAGATGAATCTTATCATATCACCTGAAAGTGGACAATCCCAGATTCTGATAACCAGGATCCGTTTGTTGTCAGCAGAACGCCGTAATTCGTTCTGTTTACTGTTTGCATTCCATCATTGGTTATGTAGTACAAACTTTGGGAACTTCCTTTTCGCTGGTATTCGTAGACATACAAGATCGCGCAATTTTCCATTTTTACTCGAAATCGGGGCTAGGCACAAAGGTACTACCGCCTACCCCGATCACAATTCTTTCACACACAAACATTCACTTTCGCACTCATAAGGAATAATTCTATGGCTAAAAATCGCAAAACCCCCGATAATTACGAATTGGCAAATCGCTGGAATAAACAAAATGCCCTCACAGCGTGGGGCTTGGGCGGATACAAGAGATTTAATCGCGGAATCTGGGAAGCCGTTGATGATGACGTTATTCGTCAAGAGACCATGAAAGTCATCGTTGACGCACGTTCGCAGAAAGTAAGACCTACCAAAGCCTTACTGACCAGTGTTTTAGAATTAGCCCGTGTAGATATATCTGTCAATCCCAAATTGTGGGATGCCAATCAAGATGTTGTGGTCTGCAATAATGGAACGTTGCATATCCCAACAAGACGTCTACTGCCGCACGATCCTTTGCTTTATGCTACCTCACGACTCGAGTTTGATTATGATCCCGCCGCCCAAGCCCCCAACTTTATTAGTGTCATGAAACGTTTGCCACCTGAAAAGGCTGAATTTGTCCAAGAGTTTGCGGGTTACTGCCTCACCACTGATGTACGGCATGAAATATCCGTATGGTTTTATGGTCCCATAGGAAGTGGAAAATCAACAATTTTATTGGGCCTACAAGCAATGTTAAGTTCTCGCTGCGGGATACTTGGTGTGACAGATATCCAACGTTCTCGCTTTGGGCTTAGCAATCTACCAGGTAAAACTCTTGTGATTAGCACAGAGCAGCCAGATGGCATCATGGCAACGGATATTATTAACAAGATTATCAGTGGAGAACCGATTACCATAGATCGGAAATTCGTAACTCCATATGAGATTACTCCGTACGCGAAAGTCGCCTGGGCTTTGAATAAGTTTCCAATGATTACCGATACGAATAATGGCATTATGAGACGAGTAAAAATTGTGGAATTCCCCGTCTTGCCAGATGCTAAGCAAAATCCTGACGTTAAAGAAAGAGTAAAAACTGAAGGTGCAGGTATCTTAAATTGGGCGCTAGATGGCCTAGACAGGCTACGCAACCGTGGAAATTTCAATATTCCTGACTGCGTGAAGGATGACACTAAAGAATTTATCAAAAATAGCGATATTCCCGCATTATTTTTGGAAGATGTAAACGCAGAAATCGGCCCCCAGTATAAAAGTGGAGGCGAACAATTATTCGAAGCGTTTGACAAATGGTGCAGGAAAACCAATCACAAATCTATGTCATCGACTAAACTTGCAGTCGAATGGGTTCGCTTAGGCTTTGTGAGGAAGCGCGATAATGGTCATAGCTATTGGCATGGCGTAGGCTTGTAGCCAGCCAAAAGTAGCAGCAGTAGCAAGTTCATTGACTTAAGCACATAAAAAAGAAAAATTATGTATATATGGTTCTTTGTGTGATGAACTTGCTACTGTTGCTACCAAATATCAATACTTTTGGTTTTCACTCAGTGCTCAATCACCACTTTTGGGATGTTATTATCTAAATGTGCAAATTTCCCTCGAAGGAAATAATTCCTTCGAGGGAAATTTGCACATTTATACAGACAGACCGTTTTCGATAGATTCAGCATCACAAGCGTGTCATCTTTTCGCATTTGGTTGACTAATTCCACTGCTTGTTCTAAACTATTCTTATCATACTAAAAAGTCAAAATCAAACAGGAGGATTTATTCATGACTGCAAAATCAAACAATGGTGACGACGATAATGGAAAGCAGGTTTTCAACGTCAGCGGTGGGATACATGCCAATAATGTGATTATGGGTAACCAAACCAACAACTTCCAAAATATCGTCAATATTCAGAACCAGACTCAGTTTATTGATGCGCTGCAAAAAGTACAGACGCAGATTACAGAGATCAAGCAGGGGAAGTTGACACCGACCCAGGTGCGTAATCTCGAAGCGGTCGAAGGTCAAATCGTCGAAGCTACCGCAGAAGCGCAAAAGCCGCAGCCTTTGGGTGAGCATATCAAAGCCACTCTGACGGATGCCAAAGAAACAATGGAAATGCTGGCTGGGAGTTTGGGCGCAGCTGCTGCCTTGGGCACCACCATTGGTGGGCTGGTTGTGCTGGCTGCGAAATTGTTTGGCGGATAGAAAACATACAGGCGGGTTCGTGGAGGGGTTATGCCGGATGGTTCACAGACGTACAACATAGAGAACGGTGTGCATTGCGCCGATTTTATTGGCCGCGATCAGCACATCCAATATGGCTTTGGCCCAGAAGAAGTGGAACACCTGATTGATAAAATGCTGGGATTGCTTGCGTCAGGGGCTGCATTTGCCCAAATGCAAGATGGGGCGGTAAAAATCGAAACGGGTGGACAGACACTGACTTTCCATCCACGCGCAGCGAATATCCTTGCGGGTCAACGAAATGAACGTTCTTACCTGCTTTCGCTAACGCTCAAAAAGGATTACATGGAGTGGGCGACCAATTTCATTCCGTTAAAAGCAGACCTGCTAGAACGCAAAAATAATGAATGGGGGCTAGATATTCCTCTGGCTTATCTTGCTGTACGCCAACCGCCACCTGGTTCTGGTCCCGATGCCCAAATCGTTGAGGAAGAATTGAAAAATATCATGGAGGCGCTTGACCGGCATGATACTTTCATCATCCTGGGAGAACCGGGTTGTGGCAAAACGACCACCTTACAAAAGATGGCCTACGATTTTGCGCTTGCCTGTATGAGTGATCAGAGACGGAAAATTCCGTTCTTTGTGCGTCTGAGCCAGCAACACGATGACACACCTTATGCGTTTTTGGAAAAAACCTGGGCGCAACACACCGGTACTTCCTTGGCAAATGCGCTGGAGAGCGGCCGGGTACTTTTGTTATTGGATGGTGTCAATGAACTGCCAGGGGATGATCGCCTGCCGCAACGATTAAATGACTGGCGACTCTTCGCTAAGGAGTATGGCGAATTGAACCAAGTCGTTTTCAGTGGGCGAGAAAAAGACTACAGTGGGCATCTTGACCTTCCACGTGTGCGCGTGCGCGTTCTGGATGAAGACAATATTTACACCTACATACGCCGCAACCAGGCTGATGGACTGATCGATGCGCTCAAACGGGCTTCGCCGGATGCTCGCCGCAGGATGGAAGAACTGACTAAGAACCCCCTACACCTGAGTATGCTGGTGTATTACTACCGCAAAAACCATACTAGTCTCGATAATCGAGGCTACTTGTTCACATGGTTTGCCAATAACTTACTGGCTCGTGAGAAACTTTTCCGCCCCGAGAGTGATAGGACCAACTTGCCAGTGGAAGTGCGTTCTGCGGCATTGGCAAAGTTGGCTTTTGAGATGCAGGCCCAGAAATTGGGGACGGTTATCCCGTTTGAAAAAGCAAAGACACTTATTCCAACTAGCGTGCGATTCAAGGGTAAAACCTACCAGTTGGATGCAGAAGAATTATGTCATTTTGCGCGTGGAGCACGGGTGCTTGACCCCAACATGGAAGAAGATGTGCGCTTCCAACACCAAATGCTACATGAGTATTTTGCCGCGCTTGAATTGTTGGAGCGCTTTGACGTTGGAATTGATCGGATTGCTCTATGGAAATCTCCTCGCAGTGTGGATGAGATGCCCCCCACCGCAGTTGGTGATTGGGACCCACTGCCAGAGCCACCCTCCAGCGGTTGGGAAGTGACCACAATTCTGGCGTGCGGCCTGAGCCGAAACCCTGAAGCCCTGATTGAAGCCGTGCGGCAGGTCAATCCGGCGCTGGCGGCGCGTTGTCTGGATGAAGCCGGTATTCAAAAACCGGCGCAAGTGACAGTCAGTACCCGAAGTGACTTGCTCGCTGATCTGTATAATCCCCAAATACACCTGCGCGCCCGCTTGCAAGCCGGAACCCTGCTCGGCAAAATTGGCGATCCACGCTTTGAGAAGCTGGAAGTCCGTGGCGTGTCGGTTATCATCCCCCAAATGGTGAATGTACCTGCCGGGGAATACCAAATTGGCAGTAATCCCGATGACACGGATGCGTTTGATAACGAAAAGCCCCAAACAATGGTCAAGTTACCCGCCTTCTCGATTGGCAAATGGTCGGTAACGAATGCCGAATATGCCTGTTTTATGGCCGCGGGTGGCTATCAGGATGAACAATACTGGCAGGGAGATTTATCCAAACGCTGGCTGAAGGGCGAAGATGTGGCGGGTGGGCAAATAAAGTCTTCTTTGGACGCTTGGAAAATTATGCAAACCTGGGGCGACGTGCGCCAAACTTTGGAGCAAAGCGGGAATTTTTCCCCAGACCAGGTTGATGATTGGGTAGCTATTGCCAAAATGACCGAAGATGAACTAAAAGCCGAACTTGGGAAAAGCCTGTCTCAAAAATCCCGTACCCAGCCTCAATACTGGAATGATCTACAGTATAACAATCCATCCCAACCCGTGGTGGGCATTACCTGGTTTGAAGCTCGCGCGTATTGCTCCTGGCTCTCGGCAGTCACTCAGCGCGAATTCTGCCTGCCAAGCGAAGCCGAATGGGAATCTGCTGCGCGTGGAACGAATGGCATGATTTACCCCTGGGGAAATGATTGGGATGCTGCCAGGGCCAACACGCTGGAAGGACGTGTGATGAAACCTTCGCCAGTTGGCGCGTATGCTTGCGCAGGCGCAGTTGGCTCCTTTGCGACGGAAGATCATTCCGGTAATGTCTGGAACTGGACTATGAGTTTGTATTTGCCCTATCCTTACGACCCGGCCAAAAGTGAACAGTCTGAAGCTGAAGGTGAACGTATCCTGCGCGGCGGCTCCTGGTACCTCGATCGTTGGAATGCTCGCTGTGCTTACCGTTACAGGTACGTCCCCGCTTACTTCAGTCACAGTACTGGTTTTCGGGTTCTTTCCCCTGGCATATTTCTGCCTTCTGCCTTCTGATTTCTGAGTCCTGTGTTCTGGAAACTGAATTCTGAGGAGGGGGTGTGGGGGAACGACGTTCCCCCACAGGTTAAGCGATTTTTTGGGAGGTAGTGTTGAAAACTTACAAACAACTCTATTCGCAAATTACCGATTTTGAAAATCTGCGGATTGCCTTCAAGCGTGCCGCTCGCGGGAAACGCAAGAAGGCTGATGTGGCTACCTTTGAATTTGACCTGGAATCAAACCTGGTTGCCCTGCAAACCGATTTATTGGAAGAAACCTACCAACCTGGCCCCTATTTCAACTTTCGCATCCTTGACCCCAAGCCGCGCCTGATTTCAGCGGCACCCTTTCGAGATCGAGTGGTACACCATGCCTTGTGCCAGGTGATCGAACCCATCTGGGAACGGCGTTTTATCCATGATACCTACGCTTGTCGCATTGGTAAGGGTACGCACGCTGCACTCGATCGAGCCACTGAGTTTTCGCGTCGGTATCCGTATGTGCTCAAATGCGACATCGAACATTTCTTTCCCGCCATGGATCACGTTGTGCTCTATCAGCAACTGGCGCGTCTGATCGCTGATCCTGCCGCCCTGCTTCTGTGCAAGAAAATCATCGACAGTGGCGCAGGAATTCATAAGAACGAATTTGAACCAACCCTTTTCCCTGGGGACGATCTGTTCGCGCTTTCCCGCCCAAAAGGATTACCCATCGGGAATCTCACAAGTCAGTTTTGGGCAAATGTCTATCTCAACCCGCTCGATCAGTTCGTCAAACAGAAACTTGGCTGTCGCGCCTATCTGCGGTATGTGGACGATTTTCTGCTTTTCTCAGATGATAAAGCCAGTCTGCACCAATGGCGTGAGCGGATTATTGATTTTCTCGCTGGCTTTCGCATGACTTTGCATGAAAACGAAGCGGTAGTGTTTCCTGTGAATACCGGCGTTCCATTTCTCGGTTGGCGTGTTTACTCCCACTATCGCAGACTGAAGCGACGTAATGGCGTCGCTTTTCAGCGTCGATTTGCACTCATGCGCCATGAACTTGTCAGTGGCAGATTGACCCATGCAGAGATGAACGCATCCATCCAAAGTTGGGTCGCGCATGTGGAACATGGCAATACCTGGCGACTACGCCGCTCCATACTATCGCGGCATCTCCTTCCCATAACTTTTGAACCTGGACGTAGTGGCATAACTGGCAAGGTGTAAAATGAATCAATCGCCTATCTTCAGCAAAACTTACGATTTTCTCGCCTGGTTACTACCCACCACGATCAAATTTCCACGACAACAACGTTTTGTAATGGCTGCTCCACTCCAACGTGAAGCCTTACATTTTCAAGAATTACTGATCGAAGCTGTGCATCAAAAAGAACCTCTTGCGACACTTCAAACCGCTGATGCCGAGTTGGATAAAGTTCGCACACACCTGCGTCTATCACTTGATCTTGAACTAATCAAACCAGGCCAATATGAACACGCCGCCCGGATGCTGGTCGAAATGGGCAAACTCCTGGGCGGCTGGCAAAAGAAATGTGCGCCGGAATAATCATAAAATAGCAGAATGCGGTTTTTGCACCGCTTTTGTAGGGCCGGGTGGGTTTGCGCGGCGGCTCCTGGAACAACAATCGAAGGAATGCTCGCTGTGCTAACCGTAACAGGAACGACCCCGATAACTTCAATAACAATACTGGTTTTCGGGTTCTTTCCCATGACAACATTCACATGGCCGGTAAATCCTGTCTCTGGATGTGCTTTATCCACAAGCAGGACGGAGCCCAGAAATATTGCCAGCGCCGCCCGTTCCTGGTTTCCTTACGCAAGCAGGGATGCCAAATATTAAAACCGACTTGCTGCCTCTGGTAACCTTATGGCGAAGGTTGCAGCAAGTCCATCTTTGGAGATCACTATGCCTGACGCAAAAGACATCAATGCCGCTCGTGATGTAATCATGGGCAATCAATACAATCAGGCTACGGCTGACCTGACGCGACTGGAATCGCAACTGGAGCAAATCATCACACTTTTGCGCCAGACAGCCACTCGAATTGTAATTGACGGTCAGGTACAAGATTCCATTGTCATCGCTGGAGATAACAACACGGTCATCAGTCTTTCGAAAAGTGATCTGGACCTTTTTGGAAAACTTCAGATTGGAGCGACTCCAGCCCGCCGTGAAGAGATTTATCTGACGCAATTTATCCTGGGTAAGACTTACTCGCATTGGGAGCGTTTTTATCTTCCCTTGGCCGGTTATTTGCACATGAACCCAACCATGCGCCTGAGTGATCGTTCTGACCAGGGTATGAGTCAGGCCGGGATCAAAGTAGATGACATTCGCCAGGCGTTAACGCACTACAAGAAAACCCGCTTGGTGATTTTGGGAGAGCCGGGTTGCGGTAAAACCACAACTCTCAACCGTCTTGCACTCGAACTGGCCCATGAACGCTTGCGCGATCCATTAAGTTCGCGTTTACCAATACGACTTGATCTATTCACTTATGATAGCGACCAACATCCAGGCGATTTCTTACAAAAAGAATGGGAACAAACCGGACTGGCTGGCAGTTATGGCGAGGCGCTAATCAGTGACCAGATCTGTTTCTTGCTGGATGGCGTAAACCAGATGTCATCCCAACATCGCAGTCGCGATATTGACCGTTGGGCGCATTGGGCAAATGTAAAACTTCCCGATAAACATTGGGCAATCTTCACCTGCCGCACAGCTGACTATATTCCCAACTTGGGTCTGCCTGAAGTACATGTCAACCTGCTGACCGATGAACAGATTCGTAAATATTTCGAATTGCTCTTAAAGCCAATAGAAGCTGAACGTCACTGGGCAGAATTTGAGAAGCGACTTCGGGCTGGCAATGACCGTTTTGAACGATTGGCGCGTAACCCTTTTATGCTCAACTTAATGGCAGATAGTCTTGCCAAGGGGAAGTCTTTTGGCGACAGTCGCGCCCTCCTTATGCAAGACCTGGCCGAGAGTCTGATTGAACGTGAATTTAAATATGGACGCCAACCCGAAGCCCTGACTGACAATCTCAAAGGCACGCGGGATGCCCTGCTAGAGGCGCTAAGTCGCCTGGCTTTTGCTGTACAGAAGCGAGACAAAGGCACCGGGTTACCTCGTGACCTGGCTAAGAAAACTCCGCTTCACGCAAAAGGCGCTGCCAAATTACCACTGGAAGATGTGCTCAAACTCGCTCTTGGTGCCACCTTGCTGGAGGAAAGCGAGTTGACGGAAAAAGGCAAACCGGTTCCTGGTTACGCTTTTTACCATCACCTACTCCTGGAATATTTTGCGGCCCAACGTTTGTTGACGCTCTTTCGCTCTGGAAAAAACATCGCGCCGTATGCGCGTGTCTCCTGGCACAAGTGGCAATTTGTCTTTCAACCCCTGGCTAAAGGCCAGAAACTGCCCCCGCCTCCTGTCACTGGATGGGAAGAAACCTTGACCTTTACCGCCGCGCTGGCCGGGCGAGATGCCGAAAGATTGATAAACCAGATTGCCAAAGTCAACCTGCCACTGGCTGGACGCTGTTTGGTCGAAGCTCGTACGCGGCGCACAGACCTTCAACCGCTCGTTGAACATACCCGTACTACTTTGTTGGCGCGTCAACGCAATGAAAGTGCTCATCTGCGTGCCCGTATTGATGCTGGTCTGGCTCTGGGCGAACTCGGCCACCCCGACCTGCGCCCCCAGCCCTTCGAATTGGATGGACGAACTATTTGGGCCATTGTTCCACCATTACAGATGGTTCCTGCTGGAGAATTTCTCCTGGGAAGCCTTCCAACAGATAAAATCGCTTATGACAATGAAAAGACCAGTCAACAAGTTCAGACACTGCCCCCCTATCAAATCGGACGCTACGCTGTCACCAATGCCGAATTCAAGTATTTCCTGGATGCAGATGGCTATAAGGATGACCGTTGGTGGAGCGCAGATGGTTTGCAGTGGAAGATGGGTGGACCAAACGCGCATGCCTCCGCCATGGAGGATTTGCTTGATTACCGCGAATGGATCAAGAAGCAAAACTTGAATCAATTGGCACAAAGTCGGAGTTGGACAAGCAGCACATTGAATTTCTGGCAAGAAATGGCAGGACTTGACGATGCTGCCGTTCGTGAGCGCGCTCGCCAAATCTTTGAACGGCCTTTTGACCGACCAGGTTATTGGGATGATACTGTTCTTGCAAGTCCGATTCGCCCGGTAGTGGGGATCAATTGGCATGAAGCCAATGCTTACTGTGCCTGGCTCTCGGCAATGAGCGGTCAGAATTTTAGGTTACCGACTGAAATGGAGTGGGAAAAGGCTGCTCGTGGAACGGATGGAAGAACTTACCCTTGGGGCGAAAAATTCGACCCTGCAAAATGCAACAGCGTTGAAAGCCAGATTTATACAACTACACCAGTAGGACTTTACTCAAAAGGTGTTTCACCCCTTGGGATATGGGAATCCAGTGGCAATGTTTGGGAATGGTGCGCGGATTGGTATGCTGCTTATCCAGGACAGTCCGTAGATTTGATGACTGACTATGGTGAGAAATTCCGTATAGTGCGCGGCGGCTCCTGGTTCGGCAATCGGGGGGGTGCTCGCTGTGCTTACCGTTACAGGTGCGTCCCCGATCTCTTCTTTTACAGTTCTGGTTTTCGGGTTCTTTCCCCTGGCATATTTCTGGGTTCTGATTCCTGAGCCCTGGTTTCTGGGTTCTGTTTTTCTGAGGGGGTGTGGGGGATTTGCCCCCACAGGTTAAACGAATTTTTTGGCTTTTCTGTTTTCCCATGAATCGCCCCAGAATACGCACTCGCTTCACCAATCATGCCGTAACCAAGACAGACATCACTTCATTGATAAATTGATAAATTTCCCTCGAAGGAAATTCACACCGATATACCTTAAAACAAAGAGCCTGCCGCGGGGGACACGACAGGCTCTGCCAGTAAATACATCCCTCGGGGGCGGGATGTTGTCATTCTATGATAGAACTTAAGTTCCGTCAATCATGGTGCAAATTTTGTATACCGAAGGCCTGTTTCCCCAAAAGGAGCGGGCCTTTTTTGTTGCTCTCTCACAGACAACGCCATGGGGAAAACAAGCTAAGCACACATCCTAAAAAAGCCCCAAAACTAATTAGAATTAATGTTCTATGATAGTTTATGCAGATTATTGGCAAAAACGTCTCTGAAGCCTTCCTAGGGGCGTATAGGGGCATTCCTGATGGAAGATTATCTCTGGGAATATCGACATTTTGGTGTTTTCTGCAAGAGAGTATTCCTTCACAATTCCCTCGAAGG
>CAILYI010000283.1 GCA_903838415.1 uncultured Anaerolineae bacterium
AAGACCGAAACTGGTCAATGTTAAAGAATCCTATACCCTTTTTTCAAAGCGTAATCATCCAATTTGGTTGGTTACGCTTTTTCGTAACCAACCCGTAACCATCTACAGTTGGTCCAACCCTCGAAGGTGACATTGAAATCAAGGTGCGTCTGTCGCAGCGCCTGCTCAATGATATGAATGTGTTCTCCAACTTCCAGGGTGAGATTTTCAACGCTAATAATATCGGCAAGACCAGTGATGAACTGATAACGGAGTGGAACAATTTGCATCCCACCAACCAGGTTGAGTAGTTTTTCTTGAAGTGAATCAATCTGAAAGCTCTGCCTGTACTGGCAGGGCTGTTGATTCTGGTCACAGGGCGCTAGCGGGGAGGGGTTGTTTGGCGTAGTAATGGAAATGCACTACAGATAAAAGCAGATGAACGCCGCATTATTCCGTGAAGTATTCGGGGAAATTCGGGTTATTCGTGGCTGATTTGGGTTTTGCGCGGGGGCGAAGTACATTTGCCACGAATATCACGAAAGAACAGGAAGTTTTTCTTTAAGGCTCTTCAGGCGGGGGTGGTTGGCTTGTCGTAAAAAGGGAATTTGACCACAGACCAACACAGATGAACGATGATGTTTTCATAAAGCCTTACAGCAAATCCATATTACTCTTTTTTCGGCGCGTCGCGCACGATGTAGAGCGGGCGACCCTTGACTTCGTCGTAGATGCGGCCGATGTATTCGCCCAGGACTCCGAGCGAAATCAACTGCACGCCGCCAAAGAACAGCACCGCGATCAGCGTGGTAGCCTGACCGTAGAAAGCCTGTGAACCGGTCAAGCGTTCAAAAACCACCAGCGGGATGGCTAAAATGGCAATCCCGGCAGAGATAAAGCCAAAGTAGGTGGCCACCTGCAAGGGGAAGTAAGAAAAGCCGGTGATGGCGTTGAGCGCCAGCTTGAGCATCTTCTTGAAAGGATACTTTGTTTCCCCGGCGTGGCGCGCGGCGCGCTTATATTCCACACCGATTTGCTTGAAACCGACCCAGGCGCCCATGCCGCGCAAAAAGCGATGCTTCTCGCGCATCGAATTCATCACGTCCACCACTTTGCGATCAATCAAACGGAAATCGCCCGTATCGAGCGGGATTTTGACATCCGTGATGCGGTAAATCACCCGGTAGAACAGCGAAGCCGTCAGCAGCTTGAACCAGCTTTCGCCTTCGCGTTCGGCGCGCACCGCGTAGACCACTTCGTAACCATCCTTCCACTTGCGCGACAGCTCCAGGATAACTTCGGGCGGATCCTGAAGATCGGCATCTATCACCACAATCGCCTGTCCGCGCGCGTAATCCAACCCGGCGGTCACGGCGATCTGATGGCCGAAGTTGCGAGCAAAAATCACCGGGCGCACGGTCTCGTCCGCGTCGCTCAAAGCGCGGATGCGATCGGTGGAGCCGTCAGTGGAACCATCGTCTACCAGAATCAGTTCCCAGCTTTCGCCCGTCGAATCCATCACTTCCTTGACGCGGCTGTACAGTTCGGGCAGGTTATCGAATTCATTGAAAATGGGGGCGATTATTGAGTAGACGATGGGCATGGTCAGTTCCGGTTGTTTTTCTTGAGATGGCGTGGCTTTTTGAAGGCTCTTTTTTCAACGCTCTTGCCTTGAAACGTAAACGTCTGATCGGCCAGTTGGGTTTTTCCGAGCACCTTTTGGATGAGATAGCTGACGATGATGATGCCCGAAGCGAGCACGGGCACAACCAACAGAGCGCCCAGTATGCCGCTCAAGACCGTGGCGGTCAGAATGGCGATAAAGATCAGGCCTTCGTTCATGTTTACGCTGCGCCCCATGATAAACGGCCGCAGCCAGAGATTTTTGATGTTAATCAGCACCAGGTAAACCACAAAGACAATCAGGGTCACCCACTCATTCGCCAGCGGAATCCATTTTGAGCCTTCGAGCAGCGTAACGCCCATCGCCAACGCCACCGCCAGCGCCGGGCCCACGTCGGGCACAAGCGTAAACATTCCGGCGACCACGCCGAGCACGAGCGCGCCCGGGATGCCGATGATGCTCCATGCCAGGGTAAAGACCACGCCCACAATTAACATCAATAAGAGTTGCCCGCGCAGGTAAGCCATCCACACGCCGCGGATGCGGGCATACAGGAAATTGATTTCTTCCCGGTAGGCATCCGGCGCCAGTTCAAGCAACCAGTTGCGGATTTTCTGCCATTCGGACATGAACAGGTAGACCAGCACGATGATCACCAGGAACCAGATCAAACCGCGCGAAGTGGATTCAATCAACTGGAAGGCATCGGCGGGCACTGGCGCGGTAAACGCTGAACGAAAGTGATCCAGGCCGGTTGACAACTGGCGCAGATCAAAAATCATCCCGCCAAAAACGACCGGTTGGGCGAGAACCAGCTGCGCCCGTTCAGTTAATGACAACACATCCTGCGCCACGCCCTTTAATTCGTTATAAAAGAGCGGCATGATGGTGGCCGGGATGGCAATCAGCAAGGCAATCGAAGTAAAGTAGATCAGATTTACGGCAGTGCGGCGTTTAAGTTTGGCGCTGCGGGTGAGAAGCATGACAGCCGGGTTGACCAGATAGGCAATAAAGCCAGAAATGACGATCGGCTTCAAGGCTTCACCGGCATAAAAGAGAAATGCTACGAACGCCGCCAGCAGTAAAAGCCCCATCAGGTAGCGAAAAGACAGACTCCAGGAGCGATTCATAGGAGCTTCCTGACTGCCTCCAGGGTTGGCTCAATGATTGGCGCGGATGAGACGGCCTGCATGGCGGCCCGCACGTCCTTCAGCCCGCTGCCGGTATTCATTACCAAAATGGGGCCTTCCGTTTCCAACCAACCCTTGGATTTTGCGACCGCCAAACCGGCATAGGCCGTGGCCCCGGCAGGTTCCGCGAAAACCCCGGCGCTGCCAAGTTCAGCAATCGCCTTGAGAATCTGATCGTCTGTGACGGTGAGATAGGTTCCGTTGGTTTCAGTGGCGGCCCGCAGGGCGCGAACGCCGTCACGCGGCAAATCAACCGAGATGCTATCGGCGATCGTTTTGGCCTGCACGGGAATGATGGTTTCCGTCCCGGCATGAAAAGCGTTGTAGATGGCGGCCGAGCCTTCGGCCTGCACGCCGATGATGCGCGGCATGTGAGTGATCCAGCCGAGTGTGTGTAAATCCTTGAAACCCTTGTGAATGCCCGAGATGATGTTGCCATCGCCGACCGAAACGAAGACGGTTAAGCGCTGATCGCTGACGGGCACTGTGGCGGCGTTGGGGGTGGCGCGCATGCCGGTGCCCATCTGACTGCGCATGAATTCCCAGATTTCAAAGGCCGCTGACTTTTTCCCCTCGGCGGTAAAGGGATTGTAGCCGGTGTTACGGCAGTACCAGCCAAACTCTTGCGAGGCCTTGACGGTCAAATCAAAGGCGTCGTCATAGCTACCGTCCACCAGGATCACCTTTGCGCCGAAAACCAGCAACTGTGCCACCTTGGCCTGCGGCGCTGACTTGGGGGCGAAAATCACTGCCCTCTGGCCGACGGCGGCTGCCATGCCCGCCAGCGCGGCCCCGGCGTTTCCGGTGGAAGCCGTCACGACCACTTCCGCGCCAATCTCGCGGGCGCGAGTCACCACCACGGCGCTGGCCCGATCCTTGAAGGAAGCGGAAGGATTGCGGCTTTCATCCTTGAGCCACAGGTGCGCCAGCCCGAATTTTTCGGCCAGCCTGGTCAGATCGTAGACAGGCGTTCCGCCGACGACGTGCAGCGGCGTCCCATCACCGGCAGGCGCGGAGACCGGCAAGAGCGGCAAATAGCGCCAGATGGAAGGGTTTGAGCGCGAGGTCAGGTCTTCCGGCTGATACTTGCGACGAATGGCCTCGTAGTCGAGTACCACGTCCAGATTGCCGCCATCCTTGGGGCAAGTGTAAGTGATTTCATTGGGCGCGTATTCGTGCCCGCACAGGGTACATCGGTAACCGAGAAATTTATCCATAAGTCAAATTATACTCTTTCAAAGGGGATTGGCAAAAAAAAACCAGGGCAATCGCAAGCTAAGGTACTGCCGGTATAAGCTGCGCTTGCCCTGGTCAATCAGTGGCTGATTATTTGGTTTCTCGCATGGCCCACAACAGTTTTTCCTGATCGACGGGCAGATAGTCGAAACGCACGCCGACAGCGTTGTATATGGCGTTGGTGATGGCGGGAGGCGTGGGAATTAGCACGATTTCGCCGACGCCTTTTGCGCCATACGGGCCGTCTTTGGCGGGATCTTCCACGACGATCGCGGTGATCTCTGGCATGTGCATGATGGACGGGATGCGATAGCGCGCCATGCGGTCGGTAACGACGTAACCATCTTTGGTGATGAAGTTTTCGAGCAGCGCATGGCCGACACCCATTACCACGCCGCCTTCAACCTGTCCGCGCAGGCCGAGCGGATTGATGGCGCGTCCGACATCGTTGGCCGAGATGACGCGTAGCACGCGCACTTCGCCGGTGTTGGTGTTCACTTCCACTTCAGCGGCCTGCGAAGCGAAGGAAAAGGCGACGTGCATATCGCCGCCCTGTCCGAGCGGCTTTGTTTCTGGGGCGTGATACTCGTAAAGCACGCGCGGGTCTTTTCCGGCGGCTTTCATCTCGCTGTAAACCTGCTGCATGTTCAAGGTTTGCCCGTTGACCTGCACGCCAGCGTCGCTGAAGCGGATGGCTTCGGGCGCGAGATCGTACTTTTCGGCCAGCGTGGCGCAGATGGCTTCGCGCAAAGTGCGGGCGGCCAACCGCGAAGCGTTGCCGGTGACGTAGGTTTGTCTGGAAGCGGTAGTCGGGCCGCCGTTGGGCGTTAGATCAGTATCCATGACCAATACGCTGACCTGGCTGTAGGGCACGGAAAGCTCTTCAGCGACCACCATTTGCATGATAGTAACCAGACCCTGGCCGAGTTCCGCTGCGGCAGAGCGCACCTGGAAACTGCCATCCGAGTAAAGCTCCACTTCCGCCCCGGAAGTATCGTCTGCGCCGCCGCCGAGGCCGGTGTTTTTAAAGGCCGACGCAAAGCCCCAGGCGTGAACGAGATGTTCAGCGCCGGGGACGGTGTGCGCTTTGAAGACAGATTGCGCGTCAATGCCGCATTCCGCGCTGGCGACTCTCAGCATCTCGGCTTCGACCTTGTCAATGCATTCCACCAGCCCGGCGCTTTCGCGCATGATCTGGCCGGTGCTGGTCTCATCGCCGACGCGCAAAGCGTTTTTGCGGCGCAGTTCCACGCGATCCATGCCGAGCGTTTCGGCGAGATTGTCCATCATCGTTTCAAAGGCAAAGGCCGATTGCAAAACGCCAAAGCCGCGAAACGCGCCCGCCGGGGGATTGTTGGTGTACATTGCGTAGCAATCCGCGTGCACGTGCGGGATTTTGTAGGGTCCCGCCGAATGGGTGGTGGCGCGCGTCAGTACCTTTTCGCCGAGTGAAGCATACGCGCCGGTATCGCCGTAAAGCTCGGTTTTGGCGGCGGTGAGTGTGCCGTCTTTCTTGGCACCAATCTTCACTTTGATTTGCGTGGCGTGCCGTTTTGGATGCACGATCAGGCTTTCGTGTCGGTCAAAAAGTAATTTGACAGGCCGCCCGGTCAGATTTGCCAGCAAAGCGGCATGGATCTGCCCGGCAATATCTTCCTTGCCGCCGAAACCGCCGCCCATCAACTGCCCGACGATGCGCACCCGCTCTTCAGGCCAGCCCAGCGCCCTTGAAACCTGCGTGCGATCCTGGTAAGGGATTTGCGAACCGACGTAAACTTCCATGCGCCCATCGGTGAGCGGCACGGCGATACTGCATTCCGGTTCCATAAACAAGTGATCGGTGGCCGGAGTGTGGAAAGTGTGTTCCAGCACCACGTCAGCCTCGGCGAAACCAATCTCAGGGTCGCCTTTACGCACCTTGATATGTTTGAGCAGGTTGCCTTTGGCGTGGATTTGCGGCTGACCATCTTCGCGGGCCTGCACTGCCGAACTGATCACCGGCTGTAGGTCGAATTCCACTTCGATGAGCGCGACAGCTTCTTTGGCGATCTCCTGTGTTTCGGCGGCGACAATCGCAATTGCATCGCCAACGTAACGCACCCGTTCGCCAACGCCCACCATCACCGGCCAATCAAAAATCACCAGGCCGTGATTATGTTCGCCGGGGATGTCAGCGGCGGTCATGACGGCAGCCACGCCGGGCAGGGCGCGCGCCTTGGAAACGTCAATTTTTGTGACGAAAGCGTGCGGCACGCCTGAGCGTTTCACCGCGGAAAAGAGCATATTCTCGAAAGTAAGGTCATCTGTGAAAATCGCCGCGCCGGTAACTTTTTCCACCGCATCAGGGCGGATCTGCACCCTGCCGATGACCTGTCCCTGCTCGGCAGAGGGCGGCACTTCCGGCCCGGCGACGGGTTCGCCCGTTTCAAGGGCTTTGGCCGCGGCCAGGATGGAATTCTCAATGGTTGGGTAGCCCGCGCAGCGGCAAAGCGTATCCTTCAGCGCGTGACGGATGTCCGCTGAAGTGGGCCGCGGGTTTTTCTGCAACAGCGCGTAAGAAGTCATAATCTGTCCGGGGATGCAAAATCCGCATTGGACAGCGCCGTGCGTCACAAAGGCTTCCTGCAAAGGATGAAGGCCGCTCTCGGCGGAGCCCCCCTCCAGCTCCCCCCATTTTCGAAGTAAATGGGGGGAGTGCCCCGCAGGGGCGAGGGGGGCCGGAGCCAATCCTTCGATCGTAGTAATCGTTTTGCCATCGGCGCGCTCGGCGGGCGTGGAGCAAGAAAGCACCGGTTCACCGTCCATGACGACGGTGCAGGCGCCGCATTCGGCTTCGTTGCAGCCAATCTTGGTGCCGGTCAGGTGCAGGCGCTTGCGCAGCAAATCCGCCAGCGTTTCGCCGGGGATGGGGGCGAGGGTGTAAGTTTGTCCGTTTACGGTTAAAGTAAGCTGTGTCTTTTTCATGATTTACCCTTTTATTTGGCCCGATCCCAGGCTTTGGACATGGCGTTTTTCAATAAGACGACCACCAGCTCGCGACGATATTCGGCGGTGGCGCGAGCCGGGCTGGTGCGGAACTTGGCCTCGGCCAATAGGCTTCCTTGCGCCGCGGCGATTGTTTCAGGCGAGAAGATTTTCCCGGCAAGCAATGCTTCCGTTTGACGGGCGCGGAAGGGAGTGGGTCCCGCCGGTCCGACAGAGATCCGCGCGGCGCGGATTGTTTCTCCGTCACGTTCGAGCCAGGTTGCCAGGTTGAGAATCGGCAAAGCAATGCCCTGGGCGCGCATCACGCGGTTAAAGGCCGAAGCCTGGTGGGGTTTCCGCAGCGGCAGGGTAAACCCGACGATAATCTCATCCGCTTTCAGCGCAGATTTGCCCGGTCCGAGGAAAAGCTCCTGTAACGGAACACAACGTCGGCTGGCTGGCGCGGCCACTTCGGCTTCGGCATCCAATGCCAGCAAGCCAATCATGCCATCCGCGGCGGGCAGGGCGTGAGCCACGTTTCCGCCCAACGTAGCCGAGTTGCGGACCTGCGGCCCGCCAATCAACCCGCAGGCTTCCACCAGCGATTGGGCGTGTTCCTGCGCGAGCGGTGATTCGACAATGCGGTTGTGCGGCACACCCGCGCCGATGAACAACTTCTCGCCGCGAATTTCGAGCGCGTGCAGTTCGGCAATGCCGGTCAGATCGACCAGCGTGTGGACGGGGGCGTGATTGCCCTGCTGCAGGTCGAGCATTAAATCGGTACCACCCGCGATGGGAATCACGGGCGGGGTGGCGGAGGCGAGCGCCTCCACAGCTTCTTGTACAGTCTGGGGATGGAGATATTCTTTCCAGAGGTTCATAGGATCGGCGTCCTTTCAGGAGAACAGAAAGTAATCGGGCGGCGGCACTTTTCGTGAGGACTAATTCCCTACGCCGTCGAGGTACTAGCGTACTTCGCAACGACCGCCGAACCCATGGTATGACCTGGATTGCTATTATCCGGATGATACGATTTTACTCGCATCATCCGGATGTTTGTGATTGAAAGTGCTAGAGTCCGCGCTCCCCGCGAACGTATGGATTTCCAAGCGCTGCTGGAGATCCGATGCGTTTACGCATGGACTCGCGTGAGCCGAGGATCAGTACGATGACGGTGAAGGCGTAGGGCAGCATCTGCAGGAAAAAGCCCAGGTAAGAGTTGTAATAGAACGGATTGGCCAGCCCGAAAATCAAGGTTGGGCCTTGAATGTCCAGGATCAGGCGGCGCAGGGCGCCAAAAACGTAGGCGCCACCCATCGCGCGGAACGGATCCCACTGCGCGAAAATCACCAGGCCAACGGCAATCCAGCCCTGGCCGCCGGTGGTCAGTTCGCTGAACCAGCCGGGAGAGATCGCCAGGCTGATGGTCGCGCCGCCCAGACCGGCAAAGGCGCCGCCCACGAAAACGTAGAGATAACGGGTCAGGAAGACGTTAATCCCAAGCGCATCTGCCGCGGATGGATATTCGCCGACCGCGCGCAGGTGCAAACCGGGGCGGGTGCGGTTGATGTAATACCAGGCCAGCGGGGTAATCAAATAGCCCAGATAAACAAGAATGCTTTGATTGGTGAAGAAGATTTGTCCTAAAATGGGAATTTGAGTCAAGAGCGGGATCGAGAAAGCGGGGAGCAGTGAAATTGTCCCGGCTTTGCTCAGGCCTTCGCCAAAAACCAGGCTGATGCCGGTGCCCAAAAAGGTCAGTGAAAGACCGCTGACCACCTGGTCGGCTTGCAGGGTGATGGAGATGAAGGCATGGATCTGGCTGATCAGCCCGCCCACTAGCATGGCTACGAACAGTCCCAGCCAGGGATTGCCGGTCTTGACCGCCACAGAAAATCCGCTCATCGCCCCGAGCAGCATCATCCCTTCCACACCGAGATTCAGCACGCCGGAGCGTTCCGCAAAAATTTCGCCCAGGGTGGCAAACAACAAAACCGTCCCCGTGGTAACGCCTGCCTGTAAGATAATGATGGGATCCATGAGCTAGGCCTCCTCGCCAACACGAATAAAGCGGATGCGATAGCGCAGCAAGAAGTCACTCGCAATCAGACAGACCAGAATAATACCCTGGATCATTTTGGGGATGCCGGAAGGTTGGATCTCGCGTCCGGCCAGCAGCAATGCGCCAAATAAAACCGAGACCAGGATGGCCACGATCGGGTTGAGTTTGGCCAGCCACGCCACGATAATCCCGGTAAAACCATACCCGGCCGCCACCGGCGAAGTCTGCAAGCGGTGGATGACGCCCGTAATTTCAGACATGCCACCCAGACCGGCCAGCGCGCCCGAAAGCATCATCGCCAGGACTACATTTTTACTGATATTGATGCCTGCATAATTGGCCGCGGTGGGATTATCGCCGATCAGACGGATTTCGTAGCCCCATTTACTGCGATAAATCACGAACCATAAAATGATCGCCACCACAATCCCGATCACCAGCCCCAGGTGGGTGGTCAGTCCGCGGAAAGCCGGGATGCTTTTTGAAAAATCGAGCAGACGCGGCAGCCAGGCAGTTTGCGGGAATTTGGGACTCATCTGGAAACCACCTTCAGACCAGACCCCAAAAATCCAGAAGTTCATCCAGGAAATGGCGATGTAATTCAACATCAAACTACTGATGATTTCATTCACCTTGAAACGCGCCTTGAGGATACCCGGGATAAAGCCCCACAGCGCGCCAGATAATATTCCCGCCAGCATCATGACTGGAATGAAAATCCATGGCGAGGTGTTTGCTGGCAAAAGCGGGGCCAGTACCACAGCACTGGCGCCAAACGCGCCCATGATAAACTGCCCTTCCGCGCCAATATTCCACAATTTCATCCGAAATGCGATTGAACAGGCCAGGGCAGTAAACAGAATCGGGGTAGCTTTGACCAGGGTATCTGAAAGCACACCAATACTTCCAAAAGATGCCCCGGCAATATGTGCATAAGTAGCGAACGGGTTGCCGCCAACCACCGCAATGATGATACCCCCCAGGATCAGGGCTGTCACAACTGCTCCTATTTGGAGCGCAGCTGAAAACCAGCCTGGTGGCGTATCGAGGCGTGACTCAAATTGCACTTTGTATGGGAATCTCTTCCGGGATGTTGTTGGGGTAGATTCGGCCATGTTATTTTGCTCCTGTTGCAATTTGCGCTGAAATCTGTTCCAGCGGGGTGCCAGTCATCATCAAGCCGACCGTTTCCATATCCGGTTCGCGGACTTCGCCCATCAGACGGCCCTCGTAAATCACAGCCACACGGTCGCTAAGAGAAAGCAGTTCTTCCAATTCTTCTGAAACCAACAAAATCGCCGCACCCGCTTCGCGCTGCGCCAGCAGCAGCTTATGAATTCCCTCAATTGCGCCGACATCCAGGCCACGGGTGGGTTGAACTGCCACCAACAAGGCCGGACGCCCCGAAATTTCACGTGCCAAAATCACACGCTGCAAATTGCCGCCCGAAAGCAGGCGCACAGGTGTATTGATGGTCGGGACGACAATACTATAAGCTTCCTTTAAGTCTGTTGCGAAATGCTGCGCCTGCGAAAGATCCAACATCCAACCATGTGAAATTGGTGCATGGCGGTAATTTTTCATGATGACATTATCGGTCATGCTCAAATTGGGCGCAGAACCGACATGGGTTCGATCTTCAGGGACATAGGCCAGACCGCGTTCAATGGCATATTGGGTGGGTTGGTTGCTGATTTCTTTACCATCCAACAGGATTTTCCCTTTCGTGCATTTTCTCAGCCCGGAAATGATCTGCGAAAGTTCACGCTGCCCGTTGCCTGCCACCCCGGCCAGACCGTAAATCTCACCCTGGTGGATTTCGAACGACATCCCGCGCACGGCCGGTAGACCCTTGTCGTTTTCAGTGTAGACATCCTGCACTTGTAGGATGACTTTCCCTGGTTCCTGCTTCTTTTTCTCCATCTGGAAGACGACATCGCGTCCGACCATTAACCGTGCCAATTCCTGACGGGTGGACCCCAGGGTGGGAACACCTGTCGCGGTGACTTTGCCTTTGCGCAAAACAGTTACGCGGTCGGCAATCGCCATCACTTCCTGTAACTTGTGGCTGATGAAAATCACGGATTTTCCATCCGCCACCATGGCGCGCAAAGTCTTAAAGAGGACTTCGGCTTCCTGCGGCGCCAGCACGGCGGTGGGCTCATCCATAATCAGGACGTTCGCGCCGCGATAGAGCATTTTTAAAATCTCTACCCGCTGTTGCTCGCCTACTGATAATTGCCAGATTTTGGCCTTGGGGTCCACTTCCATCCCAAAGCGTTTTCCCAGTTCGGCGATTTTCTGGTCGTACTGGTTTAAATTCATCCGAAAACGGGGCTCATCCATCCCGAGTAGAATATTTTCGGTTACGGTTTGCGAGGGCACCAGCATGAAATGCTGGTGGATCATGCCAATCCCGGCTTTGATCGCATCCTTGGGGGAACGAAATTCAACTTCTTTGTGATTAACTGTAATAATGCCAGCTTCAGCGCTGTAAAGCCCCGCCAAAACGTTCATCAGCGTGCTTTTACCAGCGCCGTTTTCGCCCAAGAGCGCATGAATCTCGCCCTGGCGTAATTCAAAATCAGCATGATCGTTTGCCAATACGCCTGGAAAGCGTTTGACAATCCCTTTCATGGTTACAACAAGTGGAATGGCTGCGGGGGTCTGGGTTTCGGGATGATCCATCTGGGCGCTCCCTATCGAGAAGTTTGGTACTAAGCATCTTGAGAGATTAAAGCTATTCGGTCAAGAGATTTTTGACACTGGGTCTAATTAAGGTAGGGGCAGGGCCCGAAAAGCCCTGCCCCTCTGTGATTGAAAAGAAGTTATTTGGGTAGTTCAGCGGTGATGCCTTCAGCCCACCACTTCATACAAACTGCGACGGTGCAAGGCAGACCGTATTCGGGGAAGGCATCGAGATCAACCTGCTGCATTTTCTGGCCAGCAGCAAGAACCACGTTGCCCTTGTTATCGTTGATCGGGCCGGTGAAGACATCAAAGCGGGTGAATTCGCCCTTCTGCATCTTGGCCAGCAGGTCGCGGACTTCCTGAATCACTGCCGGGTCGAGGTCTTTCATACCGGCGGTCAGTTCCTGACCTTCCATAAAGCCGTACAGTCCCAGTGCGCCGGTGTTGGCATCGAAGTAATCCCAACCGGGGACATAGGTCTTGTCGATCACGGCCTTGGTAATACGGGCATATTCAGGGCCCCAATTCCAGTAGGGAGCCGTCAGGCAGCGTTCGACTTTGCACGAGCCAACGAAGTCGTAGGTGATGCCCCATTTGCCCTTTTCCTGGGCTACATCAGCCGGAGCGGGGGTGTCAGCGCCGGTGAAGACTACCTGAGCGCCAGCATCAAATAAGGAGGCAGCGCCGTCTTTCTCAGCCACGGGATCGTGCCAGGTGTTAATCCAGCGCACATCCAGCGTGCATTCCGGGCAGGTTTTGCGCATGCCGAGGGCAAAAGCGTTGCCCAAGCGGAGTTCTTCGGGGATGGGGAAGGTCGCCATGTAACCGAGTTTGGGGTTACCGTCTTTCTTGGCGCGAGCACCACCGATCATACCTGCCAGGTACTTCATGTTTTCCATGGCGCCCATCAGGTTGCCAAAGTTGGTCTTGTTGGATTTGATGCCGGTCAGGTGAATGAACATGGTTTCGGGGAACTCACCAGAAACAGTTTCCATCGGGTCGCCAAAGCCAAAGGATGTTCCGAGAATCAGGTTGAAGCCCTTGCGTGCCAGGCTGCGGAAAACCTGTTCAGAGTCGGCGCCTTCGGGCACGTTTTCGATGTAAGCTACGTGAACATTCGGGACTTCTTTTTCAACATAAAGCAGGCCTTCGTAGTGAGCCTGTGACCAGCCACCATCATCATGTGGGCCAATCAGAACCATGCCGATGTTGAATTTGCCTTCGACCACATCCGGAATCTGCATCGTGCCAGTATCGGCCGGGGCAGCGGGTGCTTCGGTGGCAGCGGGCGCTTCAGTAGCGGCCGGGGCGGCAGCAGGCGCTTCGGTGGCCGCAGGCGCGGCAGCGGGAGCTTCAGTGGCGGGAACCGGGGCCGGTCCGCATGCGCTTAATACCATCATCAGCGCAACGAAAAGCACAACAAATTTGTACAGGTGTCGCATGTTTTTCTTCTCCTTGAAAAGTGTGTTCTGTGTGAATGAATCGAATTTGATGCCGAAAGACTTGTCTGGGGTATTCATCACTCCTTTCTCAGGCGAAAATCAACCTGTATAAAGTCATAGATGAAAAAACTGACTCTATAAGCATACATAAGTTGTCAGACAAAGTCAAATGTCATTTTTCATTATTTTATCAGACAAATGACATTGATTTTTATTTTAGCATGGCTGGCAGTTTTCGATAACCAAATCGCCCTACCTGTTTGGGTACTTTCTGTTGCGCCGTATAAGCGCGGGTGGAATTTTCAGCTTGGTTAATCAAGGGCGTGCGAAAGTCTGTCAGATACCTGCTCCGGCGCTTTGACCAGAAAGATTAACACAAGCGTCGTCAGCACGCCGCCGATGGCTGAGAGCATGAAGGTCGTCTGGTAGCCTGCGCTGTCTGCGATCCAGCCGCCGAGCAAGGGCGCGATGATTGTGGCTGGGGCAATCAGCGTGTTGGCCAGACCGATGTAAACCGGGCGTTCGGTTTCGGTGCCATATTGGATGGTCATGGCCATGCCAATTGTCCAGTAAGAGACGTTGGCCAGGCCTGAAAGGATAAAAACGAGATAGAGCCAGTCAATCGACGGGGCGGCCCAGGCGGCAAACGAACTCAAAGCGACCGCCACGCCCCCGGCAATCAGCATGGAACGGTGACCGAGCCGGTCAGCCAGCCAGCCCATGCCCACGTTGGCGATCGTCTGAGAAACGGTCAAGGCCGCAGTCAGGTATCCGGCGGTCAGCGCATCCATGTGGAAGGCGCGCAGACCATAAATGATGTAGAAGGCAAAACCCATTGTGGCGAACTGGTAAACCACGCGAAAGACCAGGAACCAGCGAAAACCGTGGTCTTTCCTTAAAATGGCGAGCGCCTCGCTCCAAAAGTTGGCATTTGCCGCCGGGATGACTTTTTCGGTGTCGATCGGCTCACGGGTGAGTGCGAGGAAAATGTACGAGATACCCAGGGCCGCGCTGGTAATCAAAAAACACAGGACGAAATCGAGCGGGCTGTCGAGTAGATCGAGCAAATAGCCCGCGCCGACCGCCGTAAAACTGATCAGAATATTGGCGACCGCCGCTTGCAGGCCAAAAAATATCCCACGCGAATCGGGCGGGATGATTTTTGCAATCATACTCTGCCAGGGGTTGGCGGTTAAACCAGCGCCGAGTCCCTGCCAGATAAGCAGGAGAAAGGCCAGGGGTAGGATGATCTTTGCCCCGAAAATGGGCAGCATCCAGGCCGCCAGCGCCAGCCCAAGGTACGGGATCCGCTCATGGATGGTCATCAGCAGCACAGCCGGTTTGTATTTGCGCATGCGCGCCACCCATCCAGCGGTAAACAGCTGTGGAATTTGCCAGCCGACAGCGTGGATGGCGGGAATCAAGCCAATCAGGATGGCCGAGTTGGTCATCTGCGCGAAAAAGAGCGGGATGATCGTCCCAAAGGAGCCGAAGCCCCAGCCGATGCCGAATAATGCGGCGTCAGCCATGCTGACCGCCACGTTGTATTTGAGATGTTTGCGCAATTGCTGTTCATAAGAAGGCATGCTGCAATTCTACCAAACGGATGTGCTGTGCGGCCCTTTCTATTATCTTTGCTGGGGATAACGCAACAAGTCGGGAAGAGATAATGCAACTCAAAAAATAAGGGGGAAGCAACTCAAGAAAAGGCATAAAAAGAGACACCTTCTTAAGGATAATGTGATTGACGAAATCAAT
>CAILYI010000284.1 GCA_903838415.1 uncultured Anaerolineae bacterium
ACCGACAAAGAGATGGAAACATGGGTCGAAGCCGCTAACAACGGCGAAAAGGCTCTGATCCCCGTTTTTGTTCAGAATGAAAACGGAAAGCAGAAAATGTTTGCAGACGGATACGTTTTTGAGCGCACGCTTCAGGCGAAATCTGACGCAGTCATAGAAGCTGGTAAAGAGCAAGAAATCATCGAGCGGACAGAGCAAGTCTTTGTTGTTCGCTCGGAAAGCTATCGGAAAAGTTTGCTCGATGGCATGGAAGCACGATTGCAACGCGCTGCGGACAAATTGGCAGCGTTGACGCCACCTCCCGCACGTGGAAAACGCCAAATTCAGGATGAAGCCGCATTAGTCAGTGCGGCAACGGTCATTCTCAAAGCGCATAATGTCGAAGGGCTACTGGCATTTACCTTTGAACGCCAGGAAAAGTGCCTGAGCAAGTATGTTGGGCGAGGTCGTGGCACTCCAGACCGGCCTACGCAAGAGATTGTTACTTTTCGTTACCACATTACAGCCGTCACATCACCCGGCAAGAAGAAGCCATTGATGCACACAAAAAGATGCTTGGTTGGCGTGCCTATGTCAGCAATGCTCCTGCGGGACAACTCGATTTGGAGCAAGCCGTGCTAACTTATCGAGATGAGCGGCTCGTTGAGCATGGTTTTCATCGCCTGAATGGCGTGCCGCTCTCGCTAAATCCATTATTATTCAAAAACGACGCTCAGGAGGTTGGTTTGACCAACCTGTTAAGCATTGCTGTAAGGATATTAACCCTGATTGAGTTCACAGTGCGACGACGGCTAACTCAAAAACAGGAAAAACTGGTTGGATTGATTGGGAATAATCCCAAGAAGGGTATTGACAACCCAACTACTGAAAGATTGCTCAAGGCTTTTGATCAGATCAAGCTGATGGTTGTACATTTGCCAGACTGCAACATTCGCCATGTTACACCAATATCGGATTTACAAACCCGTATATTGGAAGTACTTGGCTTATCACCGGCTATTTACACTCACCTGGTTGGAAATTCATGAAAGTCAAAACCATTTCAGCGAATGGACAGCTTCAAAGATCAGTTTTATTTATTGTCTTTTCTTCTGTCTCTTCTTCAATCAAAGCGATTTCCACGCGGTCACGTCCATTAGTTTTGGCGCGATACAATGCCAGGTCTGCTGCCCTCAGCAATTGTTCACTTCTTTGTCCATTTTGAGGGAACACTGAAACACCAAGTGAAAGTGTAATGGTGTTCAATACTTTCCCATTACTGGTTGCTTGTAGTTGCTTTACGTCCTGTGCTCGAATCCGCAGCATGTGCTTTTCGCTACCAAATTGAACCGCTGGTAGCAAGCCTTCCTGGATCCATTTGTGAACCACTTCGATCTTGGTCTCCAAAATGATGGCTACCTCAGCAATCGTATAAAACTGCATGGAAGTCGGCAACCCTGGAAGTAGTTTCGACCGGGGATAATTCTTAACTGGCAAAGGCATTTGGTCTCCTTCGATGTAATATTTCTGGGTAATTTGAAGCTTTCACCTGAATTCAATCCTATCATGCCTGAAATCGCGACCTACAATATGCCAGTACCTATCAAGGCCGCGATCAACTTTTTCGATCAAAATGTTCGCTAGAAATGCTTAAAAACAAAAAGTGCCAAACACAGGGCACTCTTTTTGGTACAAAAACTACAAAAAGACACATAAAACAAGAAATCCCGAGATGACTAAAATCATCTCGGGATTTCTGTGCCACCAAAATTACTCATGGCGGCCCCGACGGGGATGGGGTGGGTGCCGAAGTAAATTTGGGGGGACAGGATTACCCTGGAACTTAGCTGTAAAAGAACGAAACTTTCGATGCTATTTTACTTCA
>CAILYI010000285.1 GCA_903838415.1 uncultured Anaerolineae bacterium
CTTCTTCTTGCTCTTCAATGGCGTATTCTGTCACTACCATTCCTGGGAGACCTAATAAAGTGCTCAATGTACTTGCTGTGACTCGTTTCATAATCACTCCTGTAGTTCGTTTTGTTGCGCGGGCTGCATCTCGTATGATTTTTACCGGGTTATTGGGTAGTATTGGTAACATTTTCATTACCCAAGGATACTCAATTTTTACTTCATTCCCCCACTAATCTGGGGAGAACCAAAATAATCCACAAAATACCGGTACGGAATGGGCCTTGCAAACTGACGACAGCCTGGTGCGTTTTGATATCCTTGGAGATCGTCAGGAAAAAGCAGCCAGCGCACAGCGTCAGAAAACCGAAAAAGGTCGTCAAAAACTGGCCGAGAAACGGGGGGGATTGTCCGACAATCCCCCCTCTGATGGGGTCTCTGTTGAACAGACACCGCGCCTGGGGGGGATTGTTGGACAGTTTGGGGGAGAGATTGTTGGACAATTTGGGGGTGGGTCTGTTGGACAATCCCCACAAAAACCAATTAAAACCAAAGAAAAGATGGGCGCAGTTGCACCCGCGTTTCCAGCCGAAAAAGAACCCGCAAACCCGGCGTCTGAAAAACCGCTGGCGGAGCGGATCGCTGCCTTTCCGGCTGATTGCCAGATAGCCGCCGAATTGATGCTGGAAGTTTTCAACGTCAGACCACCCGAAAAGCCCGAGCCGGGAGAAAAAGGTGGCGATTATGCTTTGTGGGTCAATGGTTTGCGCGCGCTGCTGAAGGTGGCGCGCGAATATGATGTGCCTTTTGAGAAAGCCTTGCGCCTGACCTACGAACGTTGGTTTCACCAACCTTTCGATGTCGCTCATCCGGGCGCGTTGAAAAAAGCGATGACCAGCCTGCTGGCTCAATATCCGAGGTCGCCTCGAATCTGTATGACCTGGCGCTGGCACGTTCCGAGCAGGCGCGGGATGGCAAGCCGATCGTCTCCCGGCGCATCGCCACCGGCCTGGCGGACGTAGACGTTTTGCTTAAGGATGGCCTGCGGCCGGGCAGCCTGAACCTGGTAGCCGGGCGTCCGGGTCAGGGGAAATCCTCCTGGATGCAAACCGTGGCGCTGGCGGCGGCGGAAAGTGGGAAGCGCGTGGGCTTCTTTTCTCTGGAGATGGCTCGCGAGGAATTGGCGGCCCGGCTGCTCTCGGCCTCCTCCGGGTTGGATGCCAACCTGCTGACCGAGGGTCTGCTGGCCGAAAGCCAGTGGGAGGCTTTCATCACTGCATTGGAAGGCTTGCACTCTGGGCGGCTGTTCATCAGCGACTCGGCCTCCCTGACCCCGGCCAACCTGCGCGCGCAGGCCTGGCAGTTGCAGTCCCGGCACGGTCTGGACTTGCTGGTGGTGGACTATCTCCAGTTGATGCGCCCCGGTCTTCGTTTGCAGAACCGTGAACAGGAAGTGGCGCACTGCTCACTCGAACTCAAAATACTGGCCGGGGAACTCCACATCCCGGTCCTGGCGGCTGCCCAGCTCTCGCGCGCCTCGGAAACCCGGGCGGAGAAGGATCCCCAACTTTCCGACCTGCGTGAATCTGGTGCGCTGGAAAACGACGCCGATGTGGTCATGTTCATCTGGCGGCCTGATGAGCGTCAAACGTTTCGCGCTTGAAGGTGGCCAAGCACCGCGGCGGACCGGTGGGTAATGCCAACTTGTTCTTTGATGCGCGTCTGACCCGTTTTGCGAATCTAACCAAGAAAGAGGAGAATGAACATGCTGACGATTGAAATCAGGCAAGACGAGAAACAGGTGGGTTTGTTGATGGCAACCGAGAAAGTCTTTAAGACCGGCTCCAGAGGTTACTTTGGCATGGGCAAACTTCAGATTGGCCCTGGTGTAGTTGCTGTAGATTGGCTCCAAGCCTGGGTCCGCAGCGCAAGACGAAACCCGTCAGGGGAGAATCATGAGCTACTTAAACAACGGCCAGAAACTTCCATTGAAGAAATTTCTGGCCGTTGTTTAAGCCGTTTGGCCGGTAAAGTTTGTTTTATGTTTCGCTATATCCCTGTGAGCGCACGTATTTCTCCAGTTTGCGCCAGGTGGCCTCGTATGAGTTGATTGCATATTTCGAGTCACTCACCTTGCGCTTGAATTCGATGTCGAAGTTCGGGCCACCCAGAAAAATGGCGGGCGAGAAGGTATCGTGATAGCCATAGCTGCATTCCAGCCAGCCTATGCACCAACAATTGCTCTCATGCTTGCGGACGGTCTGGTCAGACAGGTGGCTGTCATCCAGAGAATCGAGAAATTGGAACAGAAACTGGCCGACCTGCCGGGCGAACTCGTGTGATTTTTCATCCCAGTGCCAATCGGCGATGTAGGCTTCCAGTTCCGGGTCTTGCGCCTGCTCGATTGATTTGGCGGCGGGCGCGGCGTTGGCGGGAAAGCGCAGCGCAATCTGTTGACCGCCGTGGACACCGGGTAGGGGGAAGCTGGTCTGGGCGGACTTAGGCCAGCCGCGATCGGCATGCAGGTTTTGGCGGATAAACTCTGGGAGTGTGCGTAGTGCGGCGGCTAACCAGGCCAGGTCCGAGGCTGTTGGGAGTTGGCTAAAATCTTCATTTGTGGCTTTGAAAGCCAGGGGGTAGGCCTCATCCCCAGCGACGGGCCAGCTATAGCGTTCGATGGCATCGAGATCGGCGAAGGACAGGTTGGTGGCTGCCTCCAACACCAGACTGACCCAGGTGATGGAGCGAGAACCGCGATCAGCTTGCGTCAACACCGTCTCCACATCTGCCAGCGATTCGTACATCGACAGTCCAAAGAATTCGCTTCCGCTGCCCAGCACCAGCGCATAGCGCGCAGGTCCATCGGAGGGGAAGCGTACCTCGATGGGTAGTTCGTTTTGTATCCAGCGCCAGGGGGCCTGCCGGTGGAATTCAGCCGCCGCGGCATACAGTTCTGCGACCAGTGGTACGCTGACGCCGCGAATGCTCAGCAAACCGGGAACCGGCTCGCGTTTGTTTGCCTGAGCTTCCAATTCGAATAACGCCTCATTGATCTGTGGCAGGGAGGCGCGCAGTTCACAGCGAATCCCCAATTCTGCCAGTTCTGGCGTACAGGCCTGGACCAGTTCAGCGTCATCCAAACTGATGCAAGCCGGGCGCTGTTTGGTGAGCAGAGTGAGCAGCGTACCCTGCATGGTTTTGAGCAAATGCTCGAGAACGGCCTGCGGGTCGCGGCGTTCGGCCAGGATTTCTGTTTTGAGAATATTACCGGATTCCTGATCCACCACCAGCAGGATAAACGGGCGATAGGCGGGCTGTTCTTTCGGGGTAATCCAGAGCGGTGCGCGGCGTACGGTGCACTGCCAGATGGCTTTTCCCTGACGAATTTTGAGCAGTTTGTTTTTGAGATTGGGGTTCACTCAGTTTCTCCATGGCGTGACGATGGGCGGGATTTTCTATTCAGCGCTTTTTGTTCTTCTTCCGGGCCTTTTTGGCTTGCTTGGCTTTGGCCTTTTCCTTTTTCGCCTTCTCTTTCGAGAGTTGGGGCTTGTAGGGGGCTCCGGCTGTGTGCAGTTCACGTTCCCAGCCTAGTGACGGGAAGGGCAGCCTGGGGGCGAGCCAGGGGGTCAGACGCTCTTCCAGCAGTCCGACCCGGATTTGATAATCTTCAAAGTCGCCTGCGATACTCTCATCGACGCACCCGGCAGCGAACATTTCCTCGGCCAGCGGCGCGGCCTCCACGGATTTCAGATCGCTCAAATAGGAAAGGGTAAAGGCATTAACGGTTTCGTCATCGTTTTCATAGTTTTCCAGGCTGGAGATGAGCGCCTGCACGCAGGCCTCCCGGTTTTCGGGATAGTTTAGCCCAATTTCTGACAGGGACAGGGCCACCGCACCCCGCGCATACTGACCATTTTCCTGATCCGCCAGGTAGGCGCGGCAGGGTTCGATGGCCGCCTGGCCCAGCTTTCCCAGAATCTCGGGGATTTCTTCATCGACAAAATCATCATTCTCGTCATCGAGAAAGTGCAGCAGCCCCAGCAAAGCCGGGATGGCTTCGACGGCACCCAGTTGTGCCAGCACCCGCCAGGCATGGACCTGGGCGTAGGTCTCTGGCCGCGAAGTGCCCTTTTCATCAACCGGCAGACTGCGTAAAATTTCATCTTCCACCATGCGTATCAGTTCGGGGATGTGTTCTCGTGTAAATCCCATTCCCAGATAATCTCGATCATCGTTGATGTTAGTCTCGCCCATGGTAAGTAATTGAACTACAGGCTCAGTATAGTTTTCAGTCATGTGGAATATCCTTTTGATTGTAGATTCCCTGGCTTGCCACAACCAGAATTGAATTTATTGGAAGTCCTGATGGCTTGCAAGAGTGCTCCAGAATCCGCTAATGATTTTGGTTAAAACTTTAGCCCATTCTTGATTTTCTGCAAAATCCTATTCAAACTATCTACCGTATCTTTCGATGGATTGTCGCTAAGTTCAATGCGCAAATGATATTTTAACTCGGATCCTAAAGCGGCCTTTCCCAGTTCACCCAGCGAGTCCGCGAGATCCTGAAGTTCATTCGGACGCAAGTCTGAATTTGCAATTAATGTTCCAGGATGTGTAATTGGGGGATGGGGTGTAGGTGGGGGAGGGGTGGTCTGAGCAGGTACCCTTAGTTTGACGTTTTGTGCGGCGGGAAAATCCACTGGCCAGGGAGCTGAATCGAGCGTGGTTTCCAGGTAACGCGCGCGTGTAGCGCCATCAATGGCATCGCGAACACGTCGCCAGGGTAGGGTCTGGCCATATTTGACAGATAAAGCGCTGGAAATTCCCAGGGCGCTGGTGATTTCATCGCGCCAGGCTTCAGGCAGGGAGGCAGGCAGGATTTCAATACTGGAAATCTGGGGTGGTGGGGCTTGCAGAATGGCATCGTCGTTGAGAATACCGGCGGGCATTTCTTCGGCGAAGATGCTTGCGGGGCCGGTGGTCAACCATAACACACCTTCTTTTACAGCCTGGCTGACAGCCGCCAGGATTGGATCGCGACCCACTTTGGGAATGACGAGTGGTTCGTCATAACCCTGGCGCGGGATTTTGACAACTTTGCCGCCGGTGAAATAATCCAAAATCTGGCGTAGGCTGATTTTCTCTGATACCCATAGTCCGGGGAGTTCGTTGGGGGCCAGCAGCCAGCTTCCAAGCTCACTGAGTTCGGCGCTTTCTGGCAGCACCACTTCGAGCGCGGATTCCTTGATGGCCACATCATCTGGACGTTCGCGCCAGAAGGTGCGCACGGAGCGGTCGGGACGAGGCAGTCGCAGTACAAAAAGCCCATCCATGCAACCGCTGATCAGGGTGTCCAGGATAGCCTTGCGATTAAGCATCTTGGGCAGTTGAGGAAACTGGGCAAACGCTCCAACCAGGTCTTTCAGGCGGCGGGAGGTTTCTCCTGCCCGCCATAGTTCGTAGGGGCCGTCCGGAAGCAGCGCTTCGGCATTGATGGCTGTTTCCTGGATGCGCAGGCGCACATCGTTTTTGATGCAGGAAAACAATGGGTCACCGCTGGGTTGGATCTTGTAAGCCTGGATCTCGTTTTTCTCATTAACCGCAATGGCTGTTGAATACGCCTGGCGTATGGCCGCTGGAATGTTTTTCTTTGATTTCTCTAGTTCTATCGCCAGGGTTTGCTCACGAGTAATATCAAGTTCCTGATCTTTGAGCTGTCTGCGGACTTCTTCCCAGGCCAGATATTCCAACACGGCTGATCTTGCGCTTTCCAAACCGTCACGGGAAGGGACGGCCAAAACAACAGCGTTACGGTAAACACGCGGGCGATCGGGCGCGGTTGTTTCGTCAATAAATTTGTGCGCTTCATTGCTGATGTTGCCGGGGTCGCTGACAGCTTTCGGGCCAAGTACGGCAAAATGAAATTCGCCATCATCTTCGATATCGGATGGTTTTTCAGGCAGGTTGTGTGGCCGCGCGCCGGCTGGGGATGCGCCGGATGTCAGGCTTTTCAGGTCGGCAATCAGGCTGAACAGGATCGTTTTGACAGCATCATCGAGAACACGAAACTTGCGGGCGTCATCACGCATCTGGCGCAGATTGGGGGGCGTACCCAACCGCCAGGCGCGCGGTAGACCAGATGTACCTGGCTCGTTGTCCGCCCCTTGTAATGCAGCTTCGTCCAAAAACCAGGAGACTTCTGCCCATTTTTGCAGAGCCTTGCCAAGCTCGATCTTATCAGGACGCGCTGCTCCAATCAGCAGGAACAGCTCGCGGGTGAGCGCCTTCTGCCCGATGGGTTGGGAGTGCAGGAATGTAGCTAACACAGCCTGTTCCACTTCGCGGTGCAGCACTCCGGCAAAATCCTTCTGGATGGTCTGCGCCTTTTCCAGCTCGCCTTGCATGATCGCCGACCAATCCTGACGCCTGCCTTCTGTGTCCTCGGTCGCGGCAATCGTGGTCAGCTCGCGCGCTGCCTCACTGATTTCACTTTTTCCGGGTGCGGAAAGAAAGACATTTGCGCTGATCAGCGGGCTGGTATCCCAGTTTTCAGCATCACGCAGCGCCAGGGCAAAGGTACGCAGTACGCCACGTGTGCGTTGAAAACCTTCCAGCCCGGTCCACTTGGTGTAGAAGATTTCGGTCAAGTCTGGGTGAAAGGGATAGCTGAGCAGGAATCGTTCCTCGGCTAAGCGGCCCTGGTGAGCGGTTTGTTCGTCAAGGTCGGCAATGCCTTTGAGGGCGGCAGCGACATGCGGACGAAATGCCTCCCGGTCACGGATAGAATCGGGCATGAAGAAGCGCCGGCGCAGAACTTCGGCTACATCTTCCTTGACGACCGGCTGCACGCCCTCTTCGCGTTCGCGGCGGAAGATTGCGTAGAGTTCTTTTGTGATTTCCTTGCCAAGCGCGGCACGATCGACGCGCGCCACGGCCTGAGTCAGATATTGGAAAAAATTGACCAGCCGGCTGCGCCAGGCCGGGTCAAAACCGATCTTTTCGCGCGCAAACATCAGAACTTCATCGATCAGGATCAAGGTGGAGAGACATTTGCGCTCTGGCATGGCAAGCAGTTCGGCCAGCAGGTTTTCCGCCGGGGCCGAGTCATGCTCGGCATCCAGCCCATCGGCATGCAGCAAACGCAGGCCATCGGAGCCAGCCAGTTGGAAGGCAATCACGCTCCAGGGGTTTTTGAGCCAGCGGGTTTCGCCGCCCGGCGCGCGGACTTCCATGCCTTTCTCGACATCCAGCTTGTCAAAAGTTAGGGCGGCAATGCGAGCGCGTGGCAAGGCAATCCCAATATGCGGTTTAAATTCTTGCACAGCCGGCAGATTTGGCAGGCTGGCGGGGTCGTTGACCAGGTGAAAGAGTGTGATCAAGGTGTGGGTCTTGCCGCCGCCATAGGTCAGTTCGAGCTGGCGCACAGCCTTGTCGTTTTTGCACGCCAGCCGCAGGACGACATCCTTGGCCAGTTCGCGCAGGTTGTAGGTGGGATAAGTGAGCGCAAAGAAGCGGGCAGGGTCTTCATAGACCGGGCGGAGCCCTTTTTGAGCGGTGACATCGTATAAGTCGGCTGCAAAGACAGCCAGCGAGAGTTCGTCCGACTTCAGGTCAGGGCGCAGGGTGACGACTTTGTGCCAGGGGGTGTAGGGTGCGATAGCCATCTATGCTCCAATCCAAGCCTGAACGCGCGTTTCCAGTTCGCCGACTTCGGGACAAAGTTGGCGAATACGTGAATAGCGCGCAACTGCTTCTTCTGCAAGGATTTTACGACCATCTCCCGGTGTGTCTTGCAAGCTTCGCGCAATCACCATAGGCATGAAAAATCTCTCTTTGGGATCAATTTCATTACGAATTTCCTGCCACTGCCAACCAGGGAGAAAGTCGTGTCCGGCTAAAACTCAAACTTCCAATTCCTGCCAGGCATTTTCGGCAAAAAAAGCATGTCCATCACGTATTTTCTGTCTGGCAAACACTTCAAGCCTTGGTAAGACCGCGTCTTTGCGCGATGCAACGCCATCTCGGACTACACACAAAATGAATAAGTCTACTTTCCAATCATAGCGTTCGATGATTTCTTGCAAACGTTCTTCTTTGAGAGCCTCGCTAATTCCACCAAGCAAGGGATCTTGGCAAACACGAACATTGGCACGATTTTGCCCAACCGCATCTAGCATTGCTTGAATCAATGGCTTTAGCATGTACTGGTCTTTACGAAAATCTTCGGGAATTACCAAGACATTCATTTTGTCTTCTCCGATGTCATAAAGTTGACTAAATCTTCAAACCAGCCAGACTCGTAAAGATGAGCGACATCCTGCGTCTCCAAGATTTTCGTTGCTTCGTCAGGAAAATCTTGGAAGCGTAAGACTTGGGCATTGTCAGCTTCGGATAAGCGGTACACGAGAGAAGCTGCCTGGCGGGTTTCGGGGCTAGCCATGCGTAAAAGCTGAGGGGAGTGAGTAGTGGCAATCACCTGAATATCGCCATGCTTAACCCTTTGTTCCAGCAATTCCATCAGCAGGTGAATGCGCGTAGGGTGGATGCCGTTTTCGATTTCTTCGATAAAATAGAATTTTGCTGATTCAGGTCCTAACGGAGAGTGTTGCAGAATAGGTTGTAAAAAAGTGGGTGTTTTGTGAGAAGATTGGGTTTCCTAACTCAACTTCACAAAAAACACCCATGCCGATTCTAACCCAAATTCTCCCACTTTTGA
>CAILYI010000286.1 GCA_903838415.1 uncultured Anaerolineae bacterium
CAATGAAAAGGTGCTATGTTTATGGTAGCGTTGACTGTTAGGTAAAGTATGCTATAATAGGACAAACGATTGAGTAACTGCTCAGTTGTTTGCAAACTAATGAAACCATCTATCCTCAACGAACACACCGCTGCTCATGTGGCAGAACTTTTTCGCACTTTTAGCGATACCCGCCGGGTACGTATCCTTTCGGCGATTGTCGAAAAGGAAGCGAACATCATGGCACTGGCTGAAATGGTGGGCGTGACAGAATCAGCCATCTCCCATCATATGCGTGGGCTACGTCAAATGCGCATTATCCGGGCACGTCGTAATGGCAAAGAAGTCTTTTACAGCGTGGATGACCCCCATATCATTGCGTTGTTTCAACAGGGGGTTCATCATGCACAAGAAGGATAACCCCCTGCTGCTGTTCACGCTGGTTTGTATCGTTGTCGGTTTGTTTGCATCTTTGGCTCCATTCTCTGTTATCGAGAGCCATGGTTTAGTTGATTCATCTGTTACCGAAGATCTATTAATGCTCCCGGTGCTATTGACCGTAACCGGATTGTTGCTTCTGCTGACCAGGCTCTGCTCCGCTTATTTTGCTGTCCCCCAACTATTTTCTTCCCTGCTCGTTCCCCCTCCCATCTCCAACTAAATAATAGCTGCCTTGCTATGGCATTTTTGCCGCGAAGGTAGCCTGATTCCACATGAAACCCATGTGGAATTTCCATTTGCATTTAGCGGCTCAATCAGCAGCAGCTAATTCCCTGACAATGGAAAGTGTGCGATTCGCAAAAGAAAACTGACTGCTCTGATAGTCCGTTTTGCGACAGAGTTGGTGTTGATTGGCTCCCTGCGTAGTTAGTATCTCAATCGACATTCGGATGGCAAACGATATTGCCCGGATCCAATCAAAAGGAAAAATCATGTTTGTAAAAAAACATTTGCTCATAATGGTAGTGATGTTGTTTTCTCTGGCCTTACAGGCCTGCACATTCAATGCCGGAGGTCCAAAATATCCGCAATATTCTATTCCTATTTCAGCTGAGGCTGCCCAAAATTTGCAACAAGTTGTGGCGGATGCGGTTACTCAAGGCGCATTATCGGGCGAATTCTCGCTCATGATGACTGAGACCCACTTGACTTCGACCCTGGCCCTCAACTTGTCTCAACAAAATTTGGTAGAGGCTGTCGAACCACTTGCACTTGGCGAGGCAATTGAGCAAGCTAACCCGCAGGAACAGATAACGTCGATTGTTTCCAATCCGCAAGTCTATTTGCAGGACGGACAAATCCAAGTCTATGGTACTCTGCAATATGGACTCTTTGCCACCACCGGACGGGTAATTCTATCTGTTGCGCCTGACGCGCAAGGCAATCTGGTATTTGAATTGACCGAGATGGATTTTGGTTCTCTGCTTTTACCGGACGGCTTGAAAAGTTCAATCTCTACTGCGCTTTCCAGCGCAATCAGTGGCGCATTTGGGCCAATTACCACCGGGTTTCGGATTGAGAGCATCACTATTGCAGATGGCACGATGACCCTGAAAGGTCGAACACGGTAATAGCCTCCATGACCACAAATAAAAATCCCTGGTCAAACCTCGGTTTGATGTTTACCTGGCTTACCATAATTTCACTTGCGGGTATTGCTTTTCTTGCTGTAATGGTTATTGAGCTGATAGAAAGTGGTCGGATTGTTCCATACTTTCTGCAGGCCGTCTTAACCTATCGCACCGCCTGGCAAAGCAGCACAGGGAACGAGTTCACTGGCGAAGTCACCGCCTGGTTTTTCGGTGCATCCGCTGTCCCGGTTGCCTTCCATTTGATCTCCAGAACGGTGCTCCGCTACATGCCAATTAGCATAGCTAATAAAGGTTTCATCCGCCAGATTAACAACTTGCAAAGAAAATATCTGATGCCTTGGCACACCTATTTAAGTATCATCGCGCTTGGCCTCGGCGCTTTGCATCTCACCTTATCATCCTGCAATGCCAACCCACTTCCCGAACTGGGATTAATTCTTTCGGGCGTTCTGATAGCGAGCGGACTGCTCTTTAAATGGAAAGCAGTTCCAACCAGCTTGCGCAAACCCCTGTACAAATTCCACGCCAGCTTGATCGTCTCAGGAGTCTTGCTGACCATACTGGTTACTGGTCATGCAGTTATGGGTTCGGATTAAAGGAATACATCGTATGACCAGAATCAGAAACCATTCTTTGATACGTTTCGGTCTTGCGATGCTAGCCACCGTCAGAATCCACTCGCGCCACTGGCCTGTCAAGCTCTTGAATCTTGCCACGCGGATGCCATCATATACAAACTAAGCGCCATGATGCTGAATAAATATATGGAGTAGGCTGCTCATGATGAAAAAAATCAATAATAGTGCCTGGATTTTGGGCGGCACCGTTTGTGTAGCTTTAGGATTGTTGGGTGTTCTTTTACCTATTTTGCCTACCACTCCGTTTTTATTATTGGCGGCTTTTTGTTATAGCCGCGGGTCGAAACGGATTTATCACTGGTTGGTCTTTAGATCATGGGCTGGCGGAACCATTCAGAATTACCAGTCCGGTTACGGCATACCGCCCAGGCAGAAGGCATTCACCATTGCGCTCTTGTGTTTGACGATTGGGTCGACAATTGGTTTTGTCACATTGGCATGGTGGCTGAAGTTCGTATTGGTTGTCGTGGCAAGCGGTGTCACGATTCACCTTGCGAGGATGAAGACCTATCAGCCCGCTATGTCTTTACAGGCAGACAAAAAGCAACAAATGGATCCAATGGAAAAAGCACTCTAATGTCTACTGTCTGGACAACCCGTATTATCAGGAGAAACCTATGCTAAAAGGCATCTACGCAGCAGTTTCAGCCATGGTTGCAGGCGCAAACAAGCAAGCGCTAAATGCGCACAATACAGCCAACCTCAA
>CAILYI010000287.1 GCA_903838415.1 uncultured Anaerolineae bacterium
AGAGCAGTTCCTGCCCCCACTCGATGAAATGGAGAAAGCCCGCCGAAACGGCGCCAACCAGTCCGCCGAGCAGGGCGGCACTCAAGCCCAATAAAATTGTCCGTTGAACTTTTTTCATTTGCGTCCTTGTGGATTGCGGCGCGGAAGTTTTTCCAGCTGATCGCGCTGAGCGTCCAAGAGCGCCTCCTTCAGCTGGGTGAAAACGGCTACCAACAGGCCGATGCCGATGAAAACATAGCGCATGGCTTACTCGCTCGCTAAAAAAACTTGAACCCGCTCAGCAGCCATTGAACGGAAATGGTGATCCCGGCCAGCAAAATGGCAACGGATGCCCGGATGAAGACCAGATTGAGCATGGGGCGGACCGGGAAGACCTGGGTTTTCTCCAGAGCGGCCCATTTGTGGATATCACTGCCGTTGCCCGCGATTTCGACTGCCATTTTGAGCATATCCCGGCGGCTGCGATAACGCACCATTGCCACCTGATCCCAATCCTCGGCAGCTGCCGGGTGGAGGAAGCGCCCCTGTACCTGGCTGGCAAAAACCGGGTGGCCGCCATGTTTGAGCAAAAGCGGCACAATGGCCCGATTATAACGGTCGTTGGCGGCCATCGGATCGTCGCCCCAAGAGCTTCCTTTGGGATAGAGCGCCTTTTGGCGGAACTTGAGCAGGTTGACCATGTAGTATTCCCGCCCATCGTCGTTTTTGGTCAGTTCGCGGAATTGGTTGAGGATAGGAGACTCTTCAGTTTGGGCCTGTTTCCCGGCCCGATGTTTCATCTCGGTAAGCAGGTTTTCCACCTCCGCTTGGGATAGTGGTTTGCCCCGGCCTCCGTACCAGAACAAAAAAGTAAGATAGAGAAGAACAAAGACGACGGAGATGACGATGTGTCCTGTTGACATTTGGATACTCTTCTTTGTATTTATAATTTGGCTTGGGTCTTTTTCTGAAATTGAAAAACAATAAACGTAATGATACAGACGCTGAAATAGGCCAACATGAAATATTTGCCTTCAAAAGCTGCCTGCCCATGCACATTACCTGACCAAATCCCGATCAATCCCAGGAGGTAGGTCAGCGGAATCATAATGAGCACATATGGGGATAATTCCCTAGCCTTCCTGCTGATCAGAAAATAGATGAACCCCGTCAGGAAATTCGAAATCCCGAATACGCCGAGCAGGAAGACCTGATCACTTGATCCGTTTGCGATATCCAATTGGGCGACATTGGTAGCCGACCAGGTTAATAGGAAAGTGTGCATAAATCCGCGAAGCACATCCAACATGCCGATAAAAAACAAGACAGTGGCTGGAAACCAGAATATATCCTTCATTTTTTCTTTCATTTTTTTCTCCGTATTTTCAATTTTGCACTTTATTGGCTTGCCGGATTGCGCTCCACAACGACCAGACCACCATTAATGCTGCCAGTGGCAGGATAATCTGGTTACCGATTGCGCCCGGCGGGGTGTGGGCAAAGGTGACGGGTTTCATCTTGCCAACCAACTCGCGCAAGAGAACTTCCAGGGCAAGCATCAGCCACATGAACGGGATCAGTGATCGGTAGCGAATGACTGCGAGAAGTTGAATCAGCGCAAAAAGCAATTGCGAACTGCCCCACAGCGCAAAGGCGAAGATAATCCCCTCCGCGCCAGCCACTGATAAATCCATTCCAGCAATCGTCCCGGCACCGCCATCGGGGGAAAGAAGATGAATACAACTGCGCACCGTGCTGACGATCGCATATAGGGCAAAAATGTAGAACGGGATTTTTGTCCCACGGATAACATTGTCTATTTTGGCAGGCAGTAAAATTTCGAAGAAGTTTTTCATTTTTTCTCATCCTTTCTGGAAAGCGGCTCGAAGCGCAGCATAAAGAATCCCATAACGACAAAGAAAAGCCCGGTCAGGGTGGCGTTGGCTAACCCGAGGAGGGGCAGACCAATGACCCTGCCGAAAGGCAGGAGCGCCAGGACGATAATCCACCAGCCCAGCCATTTGGGATG
>CAILYI010000288.1 GCA_903838415.1 uncultured Anaerolineae bacterium
ATTTCACGCTCGTGCATCAAATCGTCAGGCCTCTGCGCCAATTGTTACTTTGTTTGAATTACGTCTCGAAGTTACTTAAGATTTGTCAGTCAATCAGGAAACTGTATGCGAAAAAGTTTTTTAACCTATTGAAGAAACCCGGCGCAGCGTGGGCGCGGAAGCGGATGCAACGGGCCTGCGGCTGCGGAAGTCATGCACTTGGCTCCAAAACCCGGCCAGGATTTCCGCGATCGGCGCATGGGGTGCCAATAACTGCTCACGAATGGAACTGATATCAATCCGCTCGCGGATAAGGGTTTGCAGCGCAGCAGAAAGTTTCTGATCGCCCATCACAATGGCGCCAACGATGTTTCTGCCTGTCACCATCAGCCGTAAATGATTGACATCGAATCCGCTCTGGGCAATGATTGCGTCCGGTATGGTGCGCCAGGTTTCGCTATCACCTCTGGCAATCGCAACCTGATCCTCATCACGGCCAGATCCAAGGCCGACATTCCCGATAATGGTGGTGGTTATCCCCGCCAATCTCGTAACGTTGAATGAAACCGGCTTGATGTAGACTCTGCTTTTCCCAGCCATATTAGTTCCGGCTACCTGTCCTTGATCTCGCGCCGGAGCCCACAAACTATCGATCACCGAACGCCCGGAAATCGGGTCTTGAACCTGGGCTACGTCGCCGGCGGCAAAAATATTCGGGAAGTTCGTTCTCAGGTGTTCATCAGCCAGAATTCCGCGCTCGCAGGCAATTCCGGCCTCTTTGGCCAACTGGATGCGTGGTTGAACCCCAATGGCATAAGCCAGGATGTCACAGCCAATCTGCTGACCATTGCCCGTGCGAATTCCTGTGACTCGACCTTGTCTGCCCAGGATCTCGGCGAGTTCTGTCTCATAGTGCACAGTAATTTTGTCTTCTTTGAGCCGGTGCTGGATGATATTCGATTCGCTTTCATCCAGCACACTGCTCCAATAGCGAGCAGTACGGATAAATAAGTGAACTTTCAGCCTGCGCTGGGCTAACCCTTCGGCCAGTTCGAGTGCGGTGATGCCGCCGCCTACCACTACGACTGTTCGGCCCCGCCGGGCCTGGGCAACAATTTGCCGGGCATCTTCCATGTGATCCAGCTTGACCACTCCTTGCAATTCTGCTCCTGGAACGCTTAGATGCACAGCACTGGCGCCAACCGCGATGAGTAATCGATCGTACCGGAGACGTTTTCCATCGTTTAGCAGAACGCATGCTTCCTGCGGTAGGATTTTTGAAACCGTTGCCTGCCAGAAATGCGCATCCAGGGCTTTGTATTCTGCGGGTCCAAACGGATATAACTGTTTTTCTTCAACCTCGCCCGCCAAATAATAAGCCAGGCCAGGCCGCGAATAATACCAATGCGGATCGTTACTGACAAAGATGATTTTGCCTTGCTTATCAATGGCCCGAACAGCCTGTGCTGCAGCAATTCCGGCTACGCCGGTACCCAAAATAACATAATTGGTCATGGCTTTAAACCTTTTCGAACAGATTGGTCCGTTCAAACCGCAAGACCCCACGAGGGCAGCGTGTTACACATTCTCCACAGGTCAGGCATCGGCTGTTGTGGACAGGTTTTCCCTGCCAGGCAGAACTGCGGACATCCAGACCAACCGGGCAGTTATAGGAACAAATTCCACATTGCACACAACGCGCCGAGTCTGGAACGACAAAGCCGGTCGCAAGTGCTTCCCGTCGATTCGATTCGTGCTGAAACAGGTTTTTGAACATAACACCTCACATTTTGCGCACGGGGGGGGGCAAAATCGTTACCCGGCATATATCACCTTAACTGATCATGCGGTATGCATTTGGGCAACGGTTCGTAGGGGAACGACGATCTGGGGAAACCAGGTTAGCGATGTTGAAGGCTGTCCCTGCGCGCATTGATGAACTGGTAAGAGATTTTGCGACCCAACTGCACCATGTCGCCGTGCCTTAGGGGATAGTATCCGGCGCCAAGGCGATTGCCGTTGAGAAAAACTCCCAGACGACTGCCGGTATCCACCAAATAGAACTCGCCGTTTTGACCGATGATTTCGATGTGGCGGCCGAGTTGGGTGTGTTGGCGCGGCAGCGGGATGGTGCCGCCGGTGTGCATCAGGGCCGGTCCCTGGATGCTTGTAGTTTTCGGTGAAAAAGCAGAGCGGTGGCGCAGCAGTAAGTAGAGGGCTGCTATGAAAATAAGCCCCAAAAAGAGGCTGGCGACCAAGGCCAGAGCCCACCAAACAACATCCGGGCTCAGGCTGGGAAACGGTAGTGCCGCCGCTGGCGAATTAACGGGGAGGGCAGCCACCGACTGTGGCGTGACGACAGGCAGGCCATTGGCGGGGGCCGGGTGAACGGTCAAGGAACGGAATTCCACACCAGGGAGGTTGAAGGCCAGCCCCTTGTCATCCATTACGCCAAGCGTGAGGGTTTCCGGTGCAACGGATAAATCACTGGCGCAGAGTTGCAGGGTTTCGAGCTGGATGGTGATCAGCGAACCCTCGCCCGTCAGCCCTTTGCCCTTGCCCTGGAAGTAGTAGGTCAAATCGAGCTGGCCGGGCTGTTCCTGTACGAAGGCTGTTGCTCCGGGAAGCAGGCTGCCCGGTTGATGCCCGGCGACTTTAAAGCAAGCTGGGTCATAATGCAGGATCAGCGAAGCGCCGTTGATGGAGGTGTTTAGCATGGCGTTGATGGACAGGTTGACTGTTTGACCAGCAGCGTTAAGGCTGGTGGTATCGCTTTGGAGGGCAACCCAGTTGGCGCTTTGCGCGCGGGCGCGCAGGGGAAGGAGGAACGCAAGCGAAAGAATCAGGATGACGGTAAGTTTTTTCATAATACCTCGCAGATGGGCGGCTTGCACAGCCGCGGATAGCTGGGAAACTACCAATTAATTGGACCGATCTTGCGCCAATTCTTGGCGAGCAGGGTCAGGTCGAAAAGATCAACATGGCCATCTCCATTCAGATCGGCCGCAGATGGTTGTGGAAGGGTTGTCTCGTAAGCCGCGCCCAGGCTGATCAAATCCAGAGCGTTGATGCGATTGTCGGCGTTGATATCGCCAGCTGGCAGGATGGCAGCGGCAATCTCGATGGGCTGCCCAGCCAACAGGGTGACGGGTTTTTGCTCGGCCAGGTAACCGGGGGCGCTAAGGCGTAAGATGTAATCTCCGGCCACAGCAGTCAGTGTAAGTGTTCCATTTGGGTTGAACGGCGCATTGGCGATCACCTTTCCTGAAGGATCGACCAGTGCTGCAACGGCCAGGGCCGGGTTGAGACCAGAATCTAGGCTGGCTCGGCTAAAAAGACTGGCAGTGGCCGGAGTGGAAAGCGAGCTCACTGGCGTACCATTTGCGCCGGTAGGACAGGTGGGTGCAAGGGCAGAATCAGGTGTCTGGGTGGCAAGTGGCACCGGGGTTACGGTTGCCACCCAGGTTTGCGTTGAGGTCAGGGTCGGTTCAGGCGTCATGGATGAGTCCGCGGTCGCACCAAGCGTGACTGTCTCAGAGGCAATGGCAGTACCTATCAGTGTCGGGATATTGGTTTCGGTGGGGGAGGCAGGCAAGATGGGCGTTACGGTCGGAATGGAAGTTGACTCCGCGATCAGAGATGGGAGCAGCGTATAGGCAGGCGTAACTGTAGCACGAGGCAGCGGCGTGGCGGTTGAAACCGCTTGTTGCGCTCTAACACTCAGAGGAGAGCACAGCGCAGCCAGGATGATGAGCACGAAGGCGAGATTTTTCATGGCGACCCGGGTCAGGTGGTTTGTGGGGGCGGCCTGCAGAACCGCCCCCTTTGGATCGGATTACCAGCCGGGGTAGCCGGTCTTGCGCCAATTTATAGCGAGCAGAGTCAAATCGAAGATGTCTATCCGGCCATCCGCGTTAAGATCGGCGGCAGAGAAGGAAACTTCAAAGGCAGCACCCAGGCTTATCAAATCGAGAGCATCGATGCTGCCATCCACGTTGATGTCACCAGCCAACAGGGTGACTTCGGCAACCGGGAGTGACGTATTTGCCACCATGGTAACGGATTTCTTCGTGGCAAGGTAGCCCGGGGCGCTGATGCGCAGGGTATAAGTTCCGACTGGCGCCTCGAGATTGTAGGCCCCGTTGTCCTCCAGCAGCGTGCTGACGACAACCTGGCCGGTGGCATTTAGCAGGGCGGCGCTGGCTCGGCTAGGGCTGATTCCGGAACTGAGTCCGGCCGAACCAGAGACTTTGCCCTTGGGGGTTTCAGTGGTGGTGACGATGGTGACTGCTGCGCTATTAATGCCAACATTGATAGGCGCATTGGCTGAATTGGCAGCCTTGGTCTGGCCGCTAAGGGTGACGGGTCCAGTGCTCAGGGCCTTGAAATTAAGCGTGGCGAGATTCCCTGCCTGGGTAAGCACGTAGCCGTTGGAGCCGGCCCAGGTGAAAATGTTCGTGACGTTTGCCAGGCTGACAGGGGATGGGCCGGCCAGGGTAGTGAACTGCGCCCCGGTATAGGCGACCAACCCGTTGAGCCCACTCAAGTTGATTTGCAAACCAGCCAGAGATGCACCAGCCGGGTTGACCGCGAGGTTACAGGTGAATGTGCTCCCGACCAAAATACTGGTTGGGCAGGTAAGGGCAACCGAGGCCTGCCCGGAAGGTGTAGGCGGGACGCCTGTGGCGGTGGGTGGAATGGGTGTCGGGCCGAGCGGGACACCTGTGGCAGTAGGTGGAACCGGGGTCGCGGTGGGTGGCGGGACGGAAATGGCCGTTGGGGTGGGGACGGCCGGGAAACTGGCGGGATCGCCGGGGAAAGTCAGGCTGGTGATTTCCTGGAGGTTGGTAAAGCCATCCTTGTCCGAATCTAGGTTTTCAATTGCGGCAAAAGCAGCGGGGTTCCTGCCAGCGGCCTTGTAGGCTGCGCCATAAGGGTTTAGGTTTGGGGGATAACCGAGGTGGCAAAATGTGCAATTATTCAGCATACTGTTCGCAATATTGGGGTATTTTGCAACAGCGCTACTCAAGTCACCCGGCGCGGCTGAAACAGAATTGGGAGATGAGTGAAGCAGGGCGGCTGTGAGGACTGCCAGCGCCCCAAGTGAGATGAGACACAGGTGGATGTAGCTTCTCAATCTATTCCTACTATTTTTTTGTTGCATGACATTTCTCCTTTGGTTTTAACATTAATCTTGCTTTTCACAGCTAACGGTAATTGGGGGCAACCTGTATTTCGGCGCGCGCTCCGAAATCGTGTAAAACCTGTACACAGCTTGACCGATCTGGGGCTACATCGCCCGTCGATTCGAATCATGCTGGAACAAGTTTTGAGAATGAAGCCTCTTTAGTCATTGTCGAAATAGTTTGCAAATAGTTACATGAATTTAGTGGCTGCAATGCAAATGCAATACTTGACTGCCAGTAATCCGGTATGAGGAACTGGAAAAGTTACAACTTGCGGTAAAGTGTGTAAAACAAAAGTGCATGTGGTGGTGATCAGGGGAGATGAATCAGACGACAAAAGAGATAGTCAGTCCTACCCAACTATTGGGCCGTGATCGGCAACCAACCTTATGTCCGAATGAACAGATCACATCCGGGGTAGAACGGTCTTAAGCTTTTCGACATTAATTTCCACAATAGTAGATTTTCCCCTTCTACTGACAAACTATGCCGAACGTAATATACCCTCTCAAGGCCAAACAGCGATATATAACGTATCCGCTTGGGGCACATTATAGTTGTGTGTTAGAAACGTGTGACCGGCGTGTGGATTTTTTATGAAAATGTTGGAAATGTGTGGCTCAAAATCTGGTAATATGTTGATATTTAACCAATAACATCGGCGGCAATGGATTGAAACGGACAATACAGGAATAAGAGTCCAAGAACTATTAACTTATAAATATTTCAATGGGAATAACAAAAACGAGATGTATTTGCACGCCTTTCCTTGGATTGCATCATGCCAGCTTTACGCCCTCATTCGCAATCTTGGCCGTCTCGACATAGCGCAAAGGCATGACCGGGCTATTCCATCCGCCCGCATCCTGCAAACAGTCGATGGGTGTGCCGCTGCGGGCCGCCTGGGTAGCCCAGTAGTGCCTGCAATCATGCGCTGATAAGCCTTCCGCGCCAACCAGCTTGCCCAGGGTTTCCACACGGCTGGTGATCGCCCGATCACTCAGTCCCTGGGTGGTCAACGTGCCCGCTGCCGCCCGGCCATCCCGTTTGCTGGCGCTGCCGCGCCACAGGTTGCCAGCAGACGGGGCGTCCTGCTCAAAGTAGGCTTTGGCCGCGGCCAACGTTCTGGGCGTCAGTTTGTGGGTTTGCGTCTTGTCCACTTTAGGGCGGTAGAATTTTAGCTCACCGGCTTTCAAGTCAAAATCAGTCACGAGCAGGCGCGCCACTTCCCCCACTGTCCGGGGACGGTTTAAAGGTGGGGATTTAAGCAGTTCCGGCTGATATAAATGGTGGAGTGCAGAAGGTGTCAGGTGGCGGTCGCTCGAAAGAGAGCGGCCGTTCGAGTTTAAATAATCAGGTATGCTTGAGGACAGAAAGGATGCCCGACCCAGGAGTAAATCAGCTTAGCCAGCGATCTCCTGGGTCGGACTACCGATGTCTATTCTAGCCGATTATGGGTGCACCGAACAAACGTATATTGACCAGGCGAAGCACCGGGAGAGTGCTCGTCCCCCTGGCTGTTTGTTGTGTGGGGGAAATGACTGCCTGATCGGGCATGGCTACTACCGGCGCAAGGCCAAAGGTGAACAGCAGTCGTATTCTATCTGGATCAAACGTTGGTTCTGTAAAACCTGCCACCGCACACTGTCGGTAATACCGAATTTCCTGCTGCCCTACCGTCATTACCTGGTGCGGATGGTCCAGGCAGTGGTGGTGGCTTTTTACGAAAACGAGCAGAGTTGGAAACGGGTTACCGCAAGCTGTGCGCAAGATGGGACGCCGGGCCTGCGAACAATGCAGCGCTGGTGCAAAG